>DAIDCO010000055.1 GCA_027309555.1 bacterium | reverse complement strand
CCTCGCCGCGGAGGACGCGGCGGACCCGACCCCGGCCCTTCCGGCCCCCACGACGCGGGACGACGGACCCCGGGAGCCGAAAGAGGTCCGGGAACCGAAGGAGGCGAAGAAGGAGGAGGGAAAGAAGGAGTCGGCGAAAGAGTTCGCTCCCATCGCCCCGGCCGAGAGCGAGGTCCCGGTCCTCCCGATCACCGTGGCCCGTCTCGTCCCGAAGCTCAAGAAGAGCGCGAAGCTCTTCGAGGAAGGGAAGAAGCGGATCCCCAACTCTTCGAGCTCGGTCATCCGGGTCGCGTCGTACGACCCGGTCCCCCCGTTCATCGCCCGCGCGAAGGGGACGAGGATCTGGGACGAGGACGACAACGAGTACCTCGACTTCAACCTCGCCTACGGGGTCCTCATCAACGGCCACGCGCCGGCGGAGCAGGTCCGCGCGATCCAGGAGGCGGCGCAGTTCGGACTGCACTTCGCGAGCCCCACCGCGCTCGAGATCGAGGTCGCGAAGCTGTTCCAGAAGCTCGTGCCGAACGCGGAGCGGGTGGCGTTCTGCTCGAACGGGTCGGACGCGACCATGAACGCGATCCGGATCGCCCGCGCGGTCACCGGTAAGGACGCGATCCTCAAGTTCGAGGGCCACTACCACGGCCAACACGACCTCGCGCTCATCAGCGCGGAGGCGCCACCGGTCGTGGCCGGGCTCGACGAGTACCCCCGCCCGCTACCGAACTCGGCGGGGATCCCGCCCGGGGTCACGGACTACGTCATGGTCGCCCCGTACAACTCGATCGTGGCGTTCGAGCGCATGGTCCGCCGCTACCGCGACCGTCTCGCCGCGGTGATCCTCGAACCGGTGATGGCGAACGCCGGGGTGATCCCGCCCGCGCCGGAGTACCTCAAGCGTCTGGTCGAGGTCGCGCACCAGAACGATATGCTCGTGATCTTCGACGAGGTCTTTACCGGCTTCCGGGTCGCCCCGGGCGGCGCCCAGCAGCTCTACGGGGTCGAGCCCGACATCTCCTGCTGGGCGAAGGCGCTCGGGGGCGGGGTCCCGGTCTCCGCGGTGTCGGGGAAGGCGGAGTACATGGATATGATCGCCCCGGGGCGGATCTCGTTCGGGGGGACGTACTTCGCGAACAACCTCTCGATGGCCGGTACGCTCGCGAACCTCAAGATGCTCCACCGGGGCGGCGAGGACCTCTACGCGCGGTTCGGGCGGCTCACGGAGAAGCTCGCGAAGGGTCTCGAGGAGGCGGCCGCCGACGCGAAGCTCCCGACCCTCGTCCAGTACGTGAACGGGATGCTCCAGTTCTTCTTCACCCGTCGCAAGAAGATCGTCAACTACCGCGAGGCGCTCCAGATCGACTGGGACCTGTACTTGCGCCACCACCAGCTCCTGCTCGACAAGGGGATCTACATCCACCCCGACAACTACGAGCGGATCACGTTCTCGAGCGCGCACAGCGACAAAGACATCGAGAAGTTCGTTTCGGTCGCGAGCGAGACCATGAAGGAGCTCCGGACCCTGCCCCGCGACTACCTGCCGTAGACCCGGCCGACCGGACGACCGAACGCAGGGTCGGGTTCGGTCGGCCCGGTACTCGGGGCCCGTCCTGAGCCTTTTTTAGGGGGTGTGTCTCCGGGTGGTCCGATGGCACACCCTCCCGGCACGTTCCGGGCCGCGTAAGAGGGCGGTAGGAAGTTGGGGCGGAGCATCACCGACCTCCTGTGGTTCATCGGGAAACGGCTCCTCCTCCTCATTCCCCTCGTCCTCGGGGTCACGGCGATCGCGTTCATCCTGATCCGGATCGCGTACCCCGAGCCGTGCGTCATCTGGCTCGGCGGGCACGCTAAGCAGAGCGCCGTCAACCAGTGCATCGCCACTTTCGGCCTCAATAAACCACTCGTCGTACAGTACTTCCTTTACCTCCAGCAATTCCTCTCGGGCAACTGGGGGATCTCCCCGGACTCCATCCCGGTCCTCACCTCGATCGCTCAGTACTTCCCGGCGACCCTCGAGCTCGTCGTCGCCTCGCTCGCGCTCATCGTGCTGATCGGCATCCCGCTGGGGGTCATCGCGGCCCAGTCGAGCGGGCGATGGCCGGACCACCTGGTACGGATCTTCTACCTCGGCGGGTGGGCCACGCCGACCTACCTCGGCGCGATCGTGGTTGCCGTCTTCGTCGCCCCGTTCCTGGGCCTTCCGACCTCGGGCCAGTACTCGCGTCCCCCCCCGTTCCCGCTCGTCACCCACATCTCGGTCCTCGACCCCCTCCTTGCGGGGAACCTCCCGTACGTCGGCGACGCGCTCATGCATCTGTTCCTGCCGGCGGCCACCCTCGCCCTGCTCAACATGGGGATCATCACTCGGATGACCCGGACCTCCATGCTCGAGGTGCTCCCGCTCGACTACGTGAAGGCCGCCCGGATGAAGGGCCTGGCCGAGTTCGTCGTGATGTACAAGCACGCCCTGAGGACCGCGCTCATCTCCACGACCACGGTCCTCGGGATCACGATCGCCGGCCTCCTGAGCGGCACGGTGGTCGTCGAGGAGATCTTCAGCTGGGAGGGCCTCGGCCAGTTCGCCTACGATTCCATCACTTCGAGCAACATTCCGGGCACCGTGGCGTGCGTCGTCATCTTCACGATCGGAGCCGTCGTCGCGAACCTCCTCGCCGATGTCCTCTACGGCGTACTCGACCCCAAGGTGGAGTGGAGGTAGCGAGTGGCTTCGACAGACGCTACCCCCGCGCGCGCGTCGCCCGTCGGCCCCCCGGGAGGCGCCCGTTGGCTCCCCGCCGTACGTCGCCTCGGTCGCGGCGCCGGCACCGTCTACCGCACCCTGCGCATCAATCCCCTATCCTTCACCGGCTTCGTCCTCGTCGTCGTCCTCTGCGCGGTAGGGCTCGTGGTCTGGCTCGACCCCTCGGTCCTCCCGTACCCGGCCCTCGCGCTGTTCACCGGGCCGACCCGGCAGGGACCCACCTGGGCGCACCCGTTCGGCACCGACGAGCTCGGGCGGGACATCTTCTCGAACGTGCTCGCGGCCCTCCCGACCGACCTCGCCATCGGCGCCATGGTCGCGGGGTCCTCGCTGCTCCTCGGCGGGTCGCTCGGGGTCGTCGCGGGCTACTACAACCGGCCCCGGAGCCTCTCCGCGGTCCTGTCGATGGTGATCCTGCGCGTCACGGACCTGTTCCTCGCGTTCCCGAGCCTGGTGCTCGCCCTCGCCTTCACGATCGCGCTCGGCCGAGGGCTCCTCCAGATCGTCTTCGCGATCTTCCTCACCTGGTGGCCGTACTACGTACGCCTCGCGCGGGGCGAGGTGCTGGTCGTCAAGAACCAACCGTACATCGCCGCCGCGCGAGCGGCGGGTGTGCGGGAGGGCCGGATCGTCCTTCGGCACGTCCTCCGCAACATCCTCGAACCGCTGCTCGTCTACTTCACCCTCGATATCGGGACCGTGATCGTCACGTTCTCCACGGTGGCGTTCGTCACGGGGGCGCTGCCGTACCCGACGACGCCCCCGGTCGAGTGGGGGGCGATGATCGCCTACTACGAGAACTTCGTCGCGGTACTTCCCTGGACGGTGGCGTTCCCCGGCCTCGCGATCCTTGTCACGGTGCTGGCGTTCAGCCTCCTCGGCGACGGACTGCGCGACCTCCTCGATCCCCGCAGCCGGCGGGTCGTCGTCCAGGCGCAGATCGCCCCGGCGCTCCGGGGAGGCGCGCCGAACCTGCCGGTGGGTCCGGGACCGGGCGAGCCCGAGGCAGACCCCATGGCCCGCGTCGAAACGACCGGGGGGGAGGCCACGACATGACGGAGGACCCGGTGCTCCGCGTCGAGGATCTCAGCGTCGACTACGTGGCCGCGGCCGGGACGTTCCACGCGCTCTCGAACGTGACGTTCGAGATCCCTCCCGGCCGGGTGGTCGGGATCGTGGGCGAGACCGGGTGCGGCAAGAGCACCCTCGCGCATGCGATCCCGGGTCTTCTCCCGACGCCACCGGCCCGCGTGCGGTCCGGCAAGGTCGTCTTCCAGGGGATCGACCTCACCGCCCTCCCTCGCTGGAAGCTGCCGACGGTCCGGGGTACCGGGATCGGGATGGTCTTCCAGGAGCCGCTCAATTCGCTCAACCCAGCGTATCGGGTCTTCGACCAGGTCGCCGAAGCGATCCGGGTGCGACGCTTCCGGGAACGAGGGGTCCCGGCCGCCCGCGCGGACCGGGGCCCGTTCGACTACTCACGGCGTGCTCCCCCCTCGGCGTCGTCGACGATCGGCCGACCGTTCCTCCCCGGGGGGGCCGTCGAAGAGCGCCTCAAGGCTCGCCCGATGACCCCCGCGTCGCTGAAAGAGGAGGTCCTGGAAGCGCTCACGCTCGTGCGGATCAACGACCCCGAGACGATCCTCCGTCTCTACCCCCACGAGCTCTCGGGAGGAATGCGCCAGCGGGTGATGATCGCCCAGGCGCTGTCCGAGCGGCCGGCGCTCCTCATCGCCGACGAACCGACGAGCGCGCTCGACGTGACGATCCAAGCCCAGGTGCTCACGCTCATGAAGGAGCTGATCGACGAGGTACGGACGTCGATCCTGTTCATCAGCCACGACCTCGGGATCATCGCCGAGATGGCGGACGATGTCGGGGTGATGTACGCGGGCCGCCTCATCGAGTTCGGCCCCGTCGCGTCGATCTTCGGGCGTCCGCGTCACCCGTACACGCGCGCGCTGCTCCGCGCGTCCCCCGATCGGTCGAAGTCCGAGGGTCCCCTCCAATCGATCCCGGGGTCGGTGCCAAGCCTCGCGCGCCTTCCGGCGGGATGCGCGTTCCATCCCCGGTGCACGCTCGCGCGGCCGAACTGCTCCGTCGATCCCGGACCACCGCTCGCTCCGCTCGAGCTCCCCGGGGCCGAGGGGCACCGGAGCGCCTGTTGGTACGCTCGGGAGGTCGACGCGTGACGGCGAGCCCATCGGGAACGACCCCCCTGCTCGAGACGGAATCGCTTCAGAAGTGGTTCCCGCTTCCGCGCTCCGGCCGCGAGTGGCTCGCCCACGCGCCCGCGCGAGCGATCCATGCCGTGGACGGGGTGTCGCTCACGGTGGACGAGCAGGAGACGCTGGCGCTCATCGGGGAGAGCGGGTCGGGCAAGACGACCTTCGGCTGGCTGGCGGCCCGGCTTCAGGACCCCACGGGGGGCACGATCCGGTTCCGCGGGGAGGACATCACCCATCTCGAGGGCGAACGCCTGCGACAGTGGCGTCGCAGCGTCCAGATCGTCTTCCAGGACCCCGTGGGCTCGCTCGACCCGCGGCTGCGCGTCTGGCAGATCGTTGGGGAGCCGATCCGGGCGCAGTTCGGCGCTCGTCGGGCGGAGGTGCGTCGGCGGGTCGCCGAGCTCCTCCCCCAGGCCGGGTTGCCGCCGGACTGCCTCGACCAGTACCCCCACGAGTTCTCCGGTGGAGGGCGCCAGCGCCTGTCGCTCGCCCGCGCTCTCAGCGTCGACCCGTCGCTCGTGATCCTCGACGAGCCCACGAGCGCCCTCGACGTCGCCGTGCAGGCCCAGGTGTTGAACCGGCTGGTCGAGCTCCAGCGCACGCGGGGGCTGAGCTATCTTCTCATCACCCACAACGTGGCGGCCGTGCGCTACGCGGCCGATCGCGTGGCCGTCCTCTATCTCGGCCAGCTGATCGAACTCGGCTGGGTCCACGACGTGCTCGGGGCTCCCGTGCACCCCTACACGAAGGCCCTGCTCGCGGCAGTGCCGGTCCCCGACGTCCGCCGGCGACACGCTCGCTATCGGATCCGGGGGGAAGTCCCGACCCTGATCAACCCGAAGCCCGGCTGCCGCTTCGCCCCGCGGTGTCCGTTCGTCGAGGAGCGCTGTCGGAAGGAGGACCCCGCCCTGCGGAGCGTCCCGGGGTTCTCGGGACGTCTCGTGGCGTGCCATCGGGCCGAGGAGGTCGGATCGATTCCTCCCGAAACCCTCCTCGCGACCGGCGGAACGCCCGAAGCCGCCCCGGCGGCCCGGGCGGAGGGAGTTCCCTCTGCCGTCGGCTGAGTTGCCCCGGTCCTCCGTACGGCGGGGGAGAGGAGCCCCCCCGTTCGGCGGACCGGCGCCCTTCCCCACCTAGCTGGCCCACTGCGTATTGAAGAAGTAGGCGAATGGCTCGGCGCTCGCCATGGGGTTCTGGATGATCCCGTGCAAGTACACGCTCGATACCGCGACCGCCGTGGGGACGACCAGCCACGCATCGGTGTAGTTGTAGTACATCATGCTCGTCATCTCGCTGTAGTACTGGTTCAGCAACGTGGCGTTCGAGGTGCCCGCCGCCTCGATCACGAGCTGGTCCATCGTCGCGTTGGCGTACCCCGACATGCACATGTTCGCGCTGCCGTAGCTAATCGCGTCGTTCTGGGTCCAGTCGTCCGGACTGATGTAGTCCGAGGTGTAGAACTCCTGGCCCATGTAGAACGGTCCCCCGGCCCCGTTGACGTTCGTCGAGGAGGTGCAGACGCCGTTCGAGAGCAACTGCTCCGCGAGGAGCGTCGAGACGTCGATGCCCACCGGCTTGATCGTGATACCGATCGCGGCGAGGTTCGCCTTGAGGATGCTCGTCGCGTCCGCCCAGTCGGTCCCCGGCGTCTGGTACTCGTAGTTGATGACATCGTTCACGCACGCGTTGCTCGCGCAGGGAGAGTTCTGGATCTCCTGCTGCGCGAGCGTCAGGTTGTACGCGTAGTTCGGCAGGTTCTGTGGGTTGTAGTACGGATACGACGGCGGAACCGGCCCGACCCATTGGCTCCCGTAGCCCCCGAAGGCGTTCTGGATGATCGATTGGTAGTTGATCGCATGCACGATCGCCTCGCGCACGCTCAGGTTGTTGAACGGGAAGACCGACTGGTTCATGAACACCCACCAGGAGCCGCTCGTCGCGCCGTAGACCGTCGGCATCTGACGGACGTTGATGCACGGGTTCCCGAGCAGCTGGGAGATCGTCGACGGCCCCGTGTACGCGAAGGAGGCACTGACGGCCGCCCCGGTCTTGAGGTCGTTGATCGTGAGCGGGTCCGTCTTTTGGAAGACGACATCGACCGTCGTGTTCGCGGGCTGGAGGTTATTGTTCCAGGGCTCCGCGCGCGCCGCGGCGGTCCCCCAGTACGTCGTGCTCGGGGCCAGGGTGTACCCTCCGCCGCTGATCGGGTTCCAGTTCGTCAGGAGGTAGGGGCCGGTTCCGAGGGTATTGGCGTTCAGGTAGTTGTTCTGCCCCCCCGGCACGACGCCGCCCTTCGCCTGGACGAGCGCCGGGTCGACCGCGTAGGAGTTTGGCGCGGAGATCGAGGCGAGGAGATACGAATACGGTACGACCCCGAGGTAGCCGAACCCGAGGTTCAGCTCGATCGTCGAGGCGTTGATCACCTGGAACGACTGGTTTGCCGCCTCCATCACACCGATCTCCGCCGAGGTGGGAGCGAAGAAGTTCGTCGTATTCAGGAACGCCGAGAGGTTCGTCTCCTCGTTCGCGACCTGCGTCGCGTTCGAGTAGTAGTTCAGCCCCGGGTACCAGAAGTTCTGGGACAGGATGAATTGCGGACCCTGGTTCATGAGCAGGCTGCGGTAGAAGCTGAACCACTGGACGTAGGCGTTGTACGGGTCCCCATTCGAGAAGGTGACCCCGCTGCGGAGCGTGAAGTTCCAGTGCATGTGGTCCGTCGAGGTGGTCCAGTTCTTCGCGAGGACGCCGGAGAAGTTGGTGTAGCTCGAGCCGTTGTAGTTCACGAGACCCTGGTACACCTGCTGGACGGCCGCCCAGCCGGGCGTCGAGAAGGTCGTGTCCGGGTCGAGATGCCCCGGTATCTCTGCCTGATCGACCTGGATCGGGTTCTTCGATTGCAGGGGCACCGTGCAGGCCGCGCCCCCGCCCCCGCCGCCGCCGCTCGAGGTGCTCCGTGTAAGATACAGGCCGGCACCGGCGATCACGATCACGACCACAATGGCAATGGCGATGACGTTCCTCCACTTTGGGTCCATGAACAACTACCCCCGGCCCGCTCTGCGGAGGGCATACTCCTTCATAAATCCCTCGAAAAGACTATGACGGTGCGAACCCCGAACGGCGCAGCAACATCTTTAGCGGGGCTGAGTTCCGCCGGTGGAGGGTCGGAAAATGGACCACACGATGCTGATCGGTGGCGAGTGGGTCACCGCCTCGAGCGAAGCGACGATGCCGGTCGTGAGCCCGTTCGACCGGTCGCTGCTCGGGACCGTTCCCCGGTCGGCCCGGGAGGACGCCCGGCGCGCGATCGACGCGGCCCGCGAGGCGTTCGACAAGGGACCGTGGCCGCGGCTCCCGCCGCGCGCGCGCGCCGAGGTCTTCCTGAAGACGGCGCAGCTTCTCGGAGAGCGCATCGGGACGGTCGCTGAGCTCGAGAGCCGCAATCAGGGCAAGACGATCAAGCAGGCGGCCGACGCCGACCTTCCGTTCAGCATCGACAATCTCGTCTTCTACGCCGGCGCGGGCCGAACGCTCGAGGCGAAGAACCCCGGCGAGTTCACGGGCGACGGCACGACGATCTTCCGACGGGAGCCGATCGGCGTCGTCGGGTCGATCACCCCGTGGAACTATCCGATCATGATGGCGGTCTGGAAGGTCGCCCCCGCGCTGATCGTCGGGAACACCGTGGTGCTGAAGCCGGCCAGCTATACGCCGCTCACGAGCCTCGAGCTCGGGCGGGCGTTCCAGGACGCCGGCCTGCCCGCCGGGGCGCTCAACGTCGTCACGGGCCCCGGCGCCGAGGTCGGGGACGAACTCTCGCGCAATCCGAAGGTCGACATGGTCTCGCTGACCGGCGACACCGCGACGGGCAAGCGGATCATGGAGGCGGCGAGCTCGACCGTGAAGCGCGTCCAGCTCGAGCTCGGGGGCAAGGCCCCGTTCGTCGTCTTCGAGGACGCGGATATCGCCGCTGCGGTCGAGGGGGCGATGGTCGGAGGATTCGTTAACGGGGGACAGGACTGCACGGCCGCGACGCGCCTCATCGTCCACCGCAATATCCGCGGGAAGTTCGTCGAGCGCCTGCTCGAGCGGGTACGCCAGGTGCGGGTCGGCGACCCGCTCTCGCGGTCCACCGACCTCGGTCCGCTCGTGAGCCCGGTCCAGCAGAAGTCGGTCCTCGACTTTGTCGAGAAGGGGCGGCACGAAGGGGCGAAGCTCGTGGCGGGGGGCACCGACGCCCATGAGAAGTACCCGGGCGGCGCGTTCGTCGTGCCGACCGTCTTCGACTCGGTCGCGCCCGATATGACCATCGCGCAGCGGGAGATCTTCGGCCCGGTGCTCGACGTACTCGAGTTCTCGACGTTCGACGAAGCGATCGAGATCGCGAACGGCGTCGACTACGGACTCGCGGGCAGCGTATGGACGAATGACCTGCGGACGGCAGTGCGCGCCGCCCACGCGCTCCGCTTTGGGGACGTCTGGGTGAACGACCACCTTCCGCTCGGCTCGGAGACGCCGCACGGTGGGTTCAAGCAGTCCGGCTTCGGTAAGGACCTCGGGTCGGACTCGCTGACGGACTACACGGTCGTCAAGAACATCTACATCGACCTCACGGGCCAGGTCCGCAAGGGCTGGCACTACACCGTGTACGGCGACCCGGCGTGAGTGGGGCGGACGCGACCGTGATCGACGGGATCCCCGCGGGGGGAAAGGGCGCGCTCTTCATCGGCGGCGTCTGGCGACCCCCCGCGGGCGGGAAGTACCTCCCCGTGGTCGACCCGTCCACGGGTCGCATCCTCGGGGAGGCACCGGTCGCCTCCGCGGAGGAGGCGCGGGCCGCGGTCGACGCCGCGGCCGACGCCGAGGAACGCTGGGGCGAGGTCCCCGGCCACGAGCGGGCGCGGCTCCTGCGTGTCGTCGCCGACCGGCTCGCCGAGGACCGGGAGACAATGGCCCGCCTCATCGCCTCCGAGGTGGGCAAGCCGATCACGGACGCGCGCGTCGAGGTCGACCGCGCGGTCGGTGTCTACCGGTTCGCGGCGGAGGAGATCCGCCATCTCGGCGGTGAGAGCTTTCCGGCGGATGCCTACGAGCGACCGGCCGGGAACGAGCAGCGCTTCCTGTTCACCGTGCGCGACCCGATCGGCGTCGTCGTGGCGATCGGGCCGTTCAACTTCCCGCTCAACCTGCTGTCGCACAAGATCGCCCCCGCGCTCGCGGCGGGGAACCCGGTCGTCGCGAAGCCGACGAGCGCCGCGCCGTTCACGGCGCTCCGCCTCGCCGAGCATTTCGCGGCGGCCGGCCTCCCGCCCGGCGCCCTCAACGTCGTGGTCGGCCCCGGCCGTTCGGTCGGGAACGCGCTCGTCGACCATCCGCGCACGCGCCTCGTGACGTTCACCGGTTCGACGGACGTCGGCACGGGGATCGCGGAGCGGGCCGGCCGCCACGCGACGCGCGTCATCCTGGAGATGGGCGGGATGGACCCGTTCATCGTGCTCGATGACGCGCCGCTCGACGTCACCGTCGCGGCCGCGGCGCGGGGCGCGTTCGGCTACTCCGGGCAGGTCTGCACCGCCTCGAAGCGACTGTTGGTCCAGGCGTCGATCGCGGAGAAGTTCGCCCGGGCGCTCGCCGAGCGCGCCGGTGCGCTCCGCGTCGGCCCGGCACTCGAGGAGTCGACCGAGGTCGGGCCCCTCATCGACGCGGCGGCGGTCGAGCGGATGGAGGGGCTCGTCACCGATGCCCGCGCGCGTTCGGCCCGGGTCCTCACGGGCGGCCACCGCCCGGCCCCGGGCGGGGGCAACTTCTATGCGCCGACCGTCCTCGATGACGTCCCGGCCGACGCGCGCGTGGTCCGCGAGGAGCCGTTCGGGCCGATCGCGCCGATCCTTCGGTTCTCGGACGTCGACGACGCGGTACGGATCGCGAACTCCACTCCCTACGGCCTCCAGGCCGCGGTCTACACGCGGGATATCGCACGCGGCTTCCGGCTCGCGAAAAGGATCCGCGCGGGCGGCGTGCACCTGAACGACCCGACGAACCTTCGGTGGGACGCGCTCCCGTTCGGGGGCGTGAAGGAGAGCGGCCTCGGCCGCGAGGGCCTGCGCTCCGCGATGCAGGAGATGACCGAAGTGAAGCTCATCTCTGTCAACTACGCCTAGGCCCGCCAAAGGGCCGCCCGCGTTTCGTTCGCCGGTAGGTGCGGGTGGGGGATCGGTGGGACCGAAGGGGTCCGCACGAGGTGCTCCGACCGCCCGAGGGCCCCGACCAGCCCCGTCGGGGGATGCCCGGGACGCGTCGCCCGGGGAGCCTCGGGCCCGGCCTCGAGGCTCTTGAGGCCGTCCACGAACGCCTCCAGGCCTCGTTCGAGGAGCTCGTCCTCGATCACGAGCGGCGCCATGAACCGCAGCACCTGGTCCCAGGCTCCCGCGGTGTGCATGAGAACGCCCCGAGCGAGGAGGGCCGAGCGCATCGCCTTCGCCCGGTCGCCCCACGCGGCGCGACCGGTTCGATCCCGCACGAACTCGATCCCGATCATGAACCCGCGACCACGCACGTCGCCGATCGTCGGGTGGCGTTGTGCGATCGAGCGGAAACGCTCGAGGAGCTTCGGACCCCGCTGGCGCGTCCGCTCGAGGAGGTCCCCCTCGCGCAGCAGGCGAAGCGTCTCCGCGCCGGCGGCGAGGGCGAGCGGATTCGCGCGGTACGTCCCGAGGTGGAAACCGCGGGGCAGCTCCTTGACGAGGTCGTCGCGGTAGGCGACGACCGAGAGCGGGATCCCGCCACCGATCGACTTCGCCATGCACAGGATGTCGGGAGTCACCTTCGCGTGCTCGACGGCCCACATGCGCCCCGTGCGGCCGAGCCCCGTCTGCACCTCGTCGGCAATGAGGAGGATCCCGTGGCGGTCGCAGAACTCGCGCAGCGATGGGAGGAAATCGTCCGGCGGGACGACGTACCCCCCTTCCCCGAGGATCGGCTCGACCAACACCGCGGAGATCGCGTCGACCCCCGAGTAGGGGTCGTTCACGAGATGCTCAAGGTAGGAGATCGTGCCCGCGGCGCCGTGGTCGGCGCCGAGCACGGGCCGGTACGGGTCCGGGTAGGGAATGCGGACGACGCGGCCGGCCGGGAAGGCCGTGGTCGCGTGGTAGCGACGGCCGCTCGTGAGATGCACGGAACCGCCGTGAACCCCGTGGTAGGCCCCCGAGAAGGCGACGGTTCCGTGCTTTCCCTGGGCGTGGTCGGCGAGGCTCACCGCCGTCTCGATCGCGTCGCCACCGGTGACCGAGAAGAAGATCCGGGCGTGGTGGCGCATCGAGCCCGGGAGCGCCTCCTGGATCTCGCGCAGGAATCGAATGCGGGTCTCGGTCGGGAGCTCGAGCGCGTGCCAGATCGCCCGCGTCTGCTCCTCGACGGCCTTCACGATCGCGGGGTGGCGGTGACCAAGGTTGAGGACGCAGATCCCCGCGACCCAGTCGATGTAGCGGTTCCCGTCCACATCCTCGATCGTCGATCCCTGAGCCACCTTGGGGGCGATCGGGAAGTAGTGCGGATAACCGACGGCGTCGGTCTCCCAACGGGCCTGGTCGTCGAGCAG
>DAIDCO010000054.1:10170-12947 GCA_027309555.1 bacterium | reverse complement strand
AACCCGCGCCGTCGCCCTAAGCTCCGCGAAGACCGCGGGGTCCCACTCCACGCCGATCGCGTTCCGGCCCCATCGGGCCGCCGCCCACAGGGTCGTGCCGGTACAGGCGAACGGGTCGAGTACGGTGTCCCCGACGACCGAGAACATCCGCACGAGGCGTTCGGCGACCGCGTCGGGGAAAGCGCCGGTCCGCCCGCGGGCCCCGGCCTGGGGCGCCCCGCGGATGTCCGACCAGACCTGGCTGAACCAGCGGTCCCGTTCCGCGCGGCCGAACCGGCTGCGGGCGCGTGCGGGGTCGTGCGGGGGGAACCGCCGGAGCGGACCCTTGCGAAAGAGGAGGATGAACTCGCAGTCGAGCGTTACGTAGGCGTTCGGAGGGAGGAAGCCCGAGCCGAGGAACGCGTTCGGCCGGTTCGTCGGCTTCTTCCACAGGAGGTAGGGGAGCGGAGTGAAGCCGACGCGCGTCGCCCCGAGCAGGGTCTCGGCATGGTTCGGCCAGAGGCGGAACCCCTCGGGCCCGGTCCGTAACGCGTCGCCGATGTTCACGGCCAGGATGCCGCCGGGGACGAGGAGCCGATGGCACTCCTTCCACGCATCGGAGAGGACCTGCCCCATCCGGGCCGGGTCGGCCGCTCCGAGGGCGCGGAACAGTCGGTCCCACTGGGGGATCATGGGGTACGGCGGTGAGGTGACGACGAGCTCGACCGAGGCGTCCCCGAGCTCGGGAACCCGCCGCGCGTCGCCCAAGAGGAGGCGGACGCGGCCGGTCGGTAGGCGGGTCACCGACCGGCCCCACCCCCGGGACGGTTAAGAGCGCCCGCCTCCCTTCAAGGAGCCATGCGCCTCGACCGACCGGTCCTCCAGGTCGCGCTCGATTTCGAGAACCTCTCCCGGGCCCTCACCGCGGCGCGCGAGGCGGTCGCGGGGGGGGCCGATTGGATCGAGGCCGGGACGCCGCTCATCAAGAGCGAGGGGCTCGACGCGGTGCGGGAGCTCAAGAAGGCGTTCCCCGATCATCGCATCGTCGCGGACATGAAGGTGATGGACACCGGCGCTTTCGAGGTCGAGATCGCCGCGAAGGCGGGAGCGGACCTCGTGACCGTGCTCGGGGCGGCCGACGACGACACGATCGCCGAAGCGGTGCGGGGCGGCGAGCTCTACGGCGCGGAGGTCATGGTCGACCTCCTCGGCGTCCCCGACCCGGTCGCGCGGGCGAAGCGGGCCGCCGAGCTCGGAGCGGCCGCGGTCTGCTGGCACGTCGGGATCGACATGCAGATGCAGGCGAAGACCCCGTTCGCCGCCCTCGGCGAGCTCGCGAAGGCGTCGCCGATCCCCGTGGCCGTCGCAGGCGGCCTCAACAGCGAGACCGTCGCGGCGGCCGTCCGGGCCGGAGCGCAGGTCCTGATCGTGGGCGGCGCGATCACGAAGAGCCCGCAGATCGTCGAGGCGACCCGCCGTATCCGCGACGCGATCGCGACCGAGAAGGAGGTCGCGACCGAGCTGTTCCGGCGGTATGCGGGGGCGGATATCCGCACCGCCTTCCTCAAAGTGTCGAGCCCGAACGTCACCGATGCCATGCAGCGGCAGGGCGCGATGCACGGCATCCACCCCCGGCTCAAGGACCGCACCGTCCGCATGGCAGGACCGGCCGTCACGGTCGTGACCCGCGACGGCGACTGGGCGAAGCCGGTCGAGGCGATCGACCGCGCGGGCCCCGGCGACGTGCTCGTGATCGATGCGGGGGGTGGCGTCACCGCCGTCTGGGGCGAGCTAGCGAGCTGGAGCGCCCACGGCCGCGAGGTCGCTGGGGTCGTGATCGACGGCGCGATCCGGGACCTCGATGCGATCCTCGACCTCGGTCTCCCTGCGTTCAGTCGGAACGTGAGCTCGAACGCCGGAGAGCCGAAGGGACACGGGGAGATCGGCGTCGAGGTCACGGTCGGAGGCCAGCGCGTCCGGCCCGGCGACTGGATCGTCGGGGACACGAGCGGGCTCGTGGTCGTGCCGCGCGAGCGGGCGGCGGAGATCGCCAACCGGGCGCTCGACGTCCTCGAGCACGAGAACCGGGTCCGCGAGGAGATCCAGCGAGGCTCGACCCTGAGCGCAGTTCAGAAGCTCGAGCGCTGGGAACGCGTCGGCTGAACGGCCGACGCTACGGGGCCGCGGGGGTCGGGCCCGCAGCCTCGGCGAGCGCGCCCAGCATCTCGGCGCGCGCGAGGAGCGCCGTTCGAAGCTCCCGGGCCCGCCGGGCCTGGCGGCGGTTCGGGCCCGTCCAACGATGTTCCCACGGGAGTCCGTACTCCACGTTCCACAGCACGAGCGGTTCCGGCTCCGCGAGGGGGAGGGTCAACCGCTCCCGACCCGCGAGCGCCGCGGCGAGGCGCGCGGACGCAAGGCGGCCGGCGTCCACCTCCCGGAGCGCGGCCACGATCTTCCGCACCATCCCCCAGACGAAGGATGGGGCCCGGAGCTCGACGCAGAGGACGGCGCCGATCCGCTCGACCCGTACCGATTCCACCGTCCGTTCGACCGGCGCCGCCGAAGATAGCCCACGACCGAGCGACCGCACGTCGAGGAGGCCGACGAAGAGCCGGGCGGTCGCTTGCCAGCGCTCGAGGTCATGGGAAGCCGCGGGCTCGAAGTAGCGGTAGACGCGCCGCCGGGCCGACCGGACCGGGAACTCCTCGGGGACGGGCGTAGCCGCGGTGAAGAACAGCTCCGAGGAGAGTCCGTTGAGGCATCGCAGGAGGACCGGACCCGACCGGGGGCTCGTCAAC
>DAIDCO010000054.1:0-10160 GCA_027309555.1 bacterium | reverse complement strand
TCCCCGTCGCGCTCACCCCCCGGTCGGTCCGGCTCGCCACGTTGAGGGACGCGGTGCCGACCGCGTCGACGATCCCGCGGCGCACGAGCCCCCCGAGGATCTCCCCCTCGACCGTCCTCAGGCCGGGCTGACGCGCCCAACCGTGGAAGGCGACCCCGTCGTAGCCGAACCGCACGAGCCAGCGCGTCGTGGCGTTCCGGAGGGGCGGCGGCACTAAGGTTCTGGCCTCGTGCGGCCCCCCGATCGGAACGCTTGCGAATCTGTCTCAAATATATATCTATTGTTATCTATGCATTATAAATTCACATTCTATATATTCGCTTCCGAGCTCCTCGGACCGATGACACCCGTCGGCGAGACCGAGTCCCCCACGAACGGACCCGGCGGACGCGACGGGGTCACCACCTGGAACTACGGAACGAGGGAACAGCAATGAGCACGCAGAAGCCGACCGGAACGACAGCGACGGACGTACTCTCGGGACCGACCCGACGACGCGGCCGCACGATAGGAGCGGGGGTCGCCGTAGCGATCGCCGTGGTGCTGCTACTCGTGGGGCTCGGCGCCGGATACGCCCTCAACGGGTACTGGAACCCGTCCAAGAGCGCGAGCACGGTGACCATCACCGAGGCGGGGTCGACCCTCCTCGGTCCGCTGTTCCAGCTCTGGGGACCGAACTACACCGCGGTGAACCCGAACGTGCGAGTGACGGTAGCGCTCACGGGCAGCGGGAACGGGATCAGCGAGGCGGAGAGCGGAGGCGTCGACCTCGGCGCCACGGACGCCTACCTCACGCCCCAGAACGCTTCGGCGAACCACCTGATCAACGTCCCGCTCGCGATCTCCGCCCAGCTCGTCATGTACAACCTGCCGGGACTCAACGGGGTCCACCTCAACCTGAACGGCACGATCATCGCGAAGATCTACGCGGGAGTCATCACGAACTGGAACGACCCGGCGATCGCCGCGGCGAACCCGGGCGTCGCGCTCCCGAACCACGCGATCGTCCCGATCCACCGCGCCGACGGGAGCGGAGACACGTTCATGTTCACGTCGCTCTGCTACCTCTCGTGGTCCGGCTGGCCGTACTCCTTCGGAACGAGCGTCCAGTGGCTGGGCTCCTCGCCGTCCTACAACGGGAACGGCGGCATGGTCACGGGACTCTCGGGCACCCAGTACGGAATCGCGTACATCGGGATCAGCTTCCTGAACGAGGCCATCGCGACCGGGAACATCGGGTACGCCGCGGTCGGCGACCAAGCGGCGAACCTGAACGGGACGAACCCCCAGAACTACATCCTCCCGACCCCGCAGAACATCAGCGCGGACGCGAGCCTCGGCCTGCAGAACCTCCAGCCTCCGAGCGTAGCGATCAGCCTCATCCTCGGCGGGGTCCCGGGAGCGATCGTGACGAGCGCGAACCACGGCACCGGCGGCACGATGCCCACGACCCAGTACCCCCACCCCTACCCGATCGTGAACCTGGAGTACACCCTGATCAAGACGGCGCCGGGGAGCCCGAGCCACCAGTTCTACGTGGTGCAGCTCTTGCAGTGGATCCTGTCCTACGGGAACCTGCCGGCGTACCTGAACGCGGTGCACTTCCTGCCGCTGACGCCCGCGATCATCGGCTATGACATGGAGGCTCTCGCCACGGTCTCGGTGAGCGCGTAATAATCGAGACCCGGAGCAAACGACGAACCCCCTCCGAGGCCGGACGGGCCCCCCGGGCCCGCTCGGCCTCACCTTTCACCAACCATGAGATCGTTCAGGGACCGCATCCGGACCGGCCGGCCGCGAGGCGTCTGGTCCGCGCTGCCGCCCCTCGCGGCCGCCGCGATCCCGCTCGCGTTGATCGCTGCGATCGTCGTGACGCTCGTGCGCGCCGGCTCGGGCCACGGCTGGCTCTTGAACCTGGGACTCGATTGGAATCCGTCGACCGGCGAGCCCAGCCTGTCCAACTTCGGGGTCCTCGTCTTCTTGGTCGGCTCGTTCGCCACTGCCCTCCCCGCGCTCGCGCTCGTCCTCCTCTTCTCCCTCGCCCTCGGCGCCGCCACGGCGCTCTATCTTCCTCGGCGGATCTCCCTCGTTCTGAACGGATTCGTGGACCTGCTCGCCGGGATCCCGAGCGTCGTGTACGGGATCTGGGGGTTCTGGATCGTCGCCCCCGTGTTCGGCACTGTCATCAACCCATGGCTCAACGGGCATCTCGGCTTCGTCCCCGGGTTCGGGGGCCCCGTGCCGTCGACCGGGGTCGGGATCCCGCTCGCGGTCTTCGTGCTGACCCTGATGACACTGCCGCTGACCGCGGTCCTGGTCCGGGAGAGCCTGCTCGCGGTGCCGGTCACCTACCGTGAGGCGGGCCTCGCGCTCGGGGCCACGCGTTGGGAGGTCTTCCGCCGCGTCCTCCTTCCGTTCGCGCGCCGCCGCATCGGAGGGGCAGCGCTCCTCGGATTCGGCCGGGCGTTCGGCGAGACCGTCGCGGTCTTCATGGTGATCGGGGACGCCACCAAGATCCCGGTCAATATCTTCGATCTGTCGTACACGGTCCCCGGCGTCCTCGTCGGCCAGTTCGACAGCGCCTTCGTCCAGCCGAACTACCTCGCGGCCCTGGCCCAGCTGGCGCTCGTCCTGCTCGCGATCTCCCTGCTCATCAATATCGGGGGCCGTTGGCTCGTCGGGCGAGTCGGTCGGGGCGCGTCCCTCGTTCCGGGGGTCGCATGAGCGCCGCCTCGGAGACGGCCTGGGCCGAGTGGTTCTCCCCGGAGGAGCTGGGACACTTCCGCCGGCGACGCAGCATCGACCGGTGGTTCGGCCGCCTCCTGCCCGTGGTCTTCCTCGTCGCGATCATCCCGATACTCGACCTCGTCTACTGGGTCTCGCAACGGAGCCTTCCCACCTTCACCTGGGCGATCCTCACGACGAACCCGACGGGGAACGCGGGAGGGCTGTACGGTCCCCTTGTCGGAACGGTCTACTTGCTCCTGATGGGCCTTGCGATCGCCGTGCCCCTCGGGATCCTCGCGGGCCTTGCGTCCGGCGTCTTCCTGCCGCACCCCTGGGGCGAGGTCGTCCGCGGCGCCGGGGACCTATTGGTCGGGACCCCGTCGGTCATCCTCGGGTACTTCGGGTACTTCGCCCTCGTGCTCTACCTCGGCTGGGGCGCCTCGCTCCTCGCGGGCGGGGTGACCCTCGGCATCTTCATGCTCCCCTACGTCGCGCGTACGTCGGACCAGGCCTTCTCCTCCGTCCCGACCGACCTTCGGGACGCTGCGCTCGGCGCCGGCGCTCGCCTTCGTCAATACGCCGCACGCATCGCATTTCCGATCGCCCTCCCCCAGGTCCTCTCGGGGATCTTCCTGGCGGCGGCGATCGGCATCGGCGAAACCGCGCCCCTCCTGTGGACGGCGCTGTTCAGCAGCTATCCTCCGACCCAGCTCTCCGAGCCGACCGGCTACCTCACCGGACTCATCTGGAACTATTTTGACGAGCCTCCGACGTTCGGAACGGAGGTCACCCTCGCCTTCCAAGCGGCCTTAATCTTGATCGCCATCGTCGTCGCGATGAACGTGATCGTCCGAGTCCTCGCCGAACGCAGTCGCCGCAAGCTCGAGGGGCTCTACGGATGATCGCCGTGCCCGACCCGGCGTCGCTCGCCCCGGCGCCCGCCGGCTTCCTCGAGGTGGACCACCTCAGCGTGCGCGCCGGCGCTCGGACGATCCTCGACGATGTGACGCTGAATATCCCCGACCGGACGGTCACGGGCGTACTCGGCCCGTCCGGCTGCGGAAAGACGACGTTCATCCGGTGCCTGAACCGGATGGTCGAGCTCTCCCGGGGCCTCCGCCTGGAAGGCTCGGTCCGGCTCCTCGGTCGCGACCTCTACGACCGGGCGATCGACCCGGCGCTCGTGCGCCGCCGGATCGGAATGGTCTTCCAGCGGCCGACGGTCTTCCCCTCCTCGGTCTTCGAGAACGCGGCATTCGGTCTGCGGCTCGTCCACGCCTCCGAGGAGGAGGTCGACCGCCGCGTCGAGGACGCGCTGCGGCGTTCGGGGCTCTGGGACGAGGTCCGGGACGACCTCGACCGCTCGGCGCTCTCCCTCTCGGGAGGGCAGCAGCAACGGCTCTGCATCGCGCGGGCCCTCGCCGTGGAGCCCCGGGTTCTTCTGCTCGACGAGCCGACCTCGAACCTCGATCCGCAGGGTACGCAGCGCATCGAGGCTACCGTCCGTCGCCTCCGGGAGGACATCGCGATCGTGATCGTCACGCACAATGTCGGACAGGCCGCGCGGATCTCCGACCGCGTCGCGTTCCTGCACGCGGGCCGATTGGTCGAGGTCGGACCGACCGCCGATATCCTCGAGCGACCCCGGGAAGCGCTCACCGAGCAGTTCATCACCGGACGGTTCAGCTGAAGAGGAAGCATCTCCATGAATGAGGTATCGAAGGACGAGGGACCCGGCGCGGCGATCGCGAGCCTGAAGGATCACGTGGCCCGGATGGCCGACCTCTCCGTCGGGATGGTCGCCGACGGTACCCGAGCCCTCCTCACGAACGATGTCCCGCTCGCCGAATCGGTCGTGGCCCGGGACGACGCGCTCGACCGGTTCGACGTCGAGATCGAGACCGAGGTGATGCGGCTCATCGCGATCCTGCAGCCGGAGGGGCCGTACCTGAGGACCCTCGGGGCCGTCCTCAAGATCGCCACGTGCATCGACCGGATCGGACGGCTCGGCTACGACCTCGCCCGCAACCTCTCGACCGCACCCGAGCCCGGCGACCGGGTCCCGGAGGAGCTCCTGCGCCAGATGGACGAGAAGGCCCGGACGCTCGTCCATCAGGCGATCCATGCCTTCGTGCACGATGACTCAGAGGAGGCGAAGCGGGTCTTCGCGATGGACGACGATGTCGATGTCCTGCATGCCGAAGTACAGCAGCGGCTCATCGACCTCCTCCGGCAGGGAGGACCACCCGCGGACCGGCTCGCCCACGATCTCCTCGCCGCGCGTCACCTCGAACGCATCGCGGACAACGCCTGCAAGATCGCGGAGAAGACCGTCTACGCGCTCACGGGGGAGCGCCGGCCCGAGTACTTCCCGGCGCTGGCGCACCGGACGCCGGGCGGTCCGCACTCGACGAGCCCGTAGCGGGGACGGGAATGCCCGTGCGTCGCGGTACGCGAAAGCTCATTAGAGACGGAGAGGAATCCCGGCACGCGGGCCCCGCGGCCCCGCGTGCTCCCGTAGTCTAGTCCGGTCAAGGATTCGTGGCCTTCGACCACGTAACGCGGGTTCGAATCCCGCCGGGAGCATACCATTCCTGATCGCGGCGGACCGCCGTCGGTCCGGGTGTGCCCCGGACACCGGTCGACGACCTTCGGCCGGCGGGCCGCCCGGGCCCCCTCCCAGTTCTCCTGGCCGGGACCGGTAACTCGCTTTCGGGAGCGCCGGGCGCGAGGAAGATCGCGCGAGCGGAGAGAGGGGCAGTAGGACCCGCGCTCGGCGGGTCTCGATGATCGCCCGAAACTTGACCCTCCTTATCAGTGAGTCACGGATTCTGTCAACCGCGAAGAAGGCGTGAATGCATCCTCGCGTCTTGGCCGCGATAATTTCCTACGCACCTGGCTTGGCCCTACTTCTTGCCGGCATCGTGGTGCTCGTCACGACCCCGTGGGCGACTCCCCTCACGTGCTCGTGCTCCCCCGGTCCAAACGGGACCCCGGAGTGCTCACCGTGCCCGTCGGGCGAAGTGATCCATCCCGCTGGGCCGCTACTGGTATTCGGAGCCGCCGTGTACGCGCTCGCGGCCTTCCTACTCTCGCGCTACCTGAGGTCGAGAGACCGACCCAAGGCTGGAAACCCGGAGCGGTACTGACCAGCCCAGAGAGAGCCCTCGGCGGAGCGAGGAGAGGGCACCCACGGCACGACCAATTGTGTCGGGCGTGGGCAGTCGCGCGAGAGTGCTACGTCACTCGCGGCTGGCCCAGCAGGTCCCACGCCCCCCCCGCGGCCGGCGAGATCCCGACCGCGAAGAATGCCTCGCGACAGGATCGCGTGGATCGCGCGTTGGAGCATCGCGAGGAGGACCATCATTTGGCGATCCAACGGCTCGCCGAACACCCTCCGATCCCGGGCACGAACGCGGGCATCTCCGTCGGCTTCCATGCCTCCAAGATGGGCAGCACGATGACGGAGGCTCTCGCCTCTGGGACCGCATTCGTCGGAGAAGCCGACACCGTTCCCGCCCACCCCGTCGCGCTCCCCGGACGCGATCGGCGGGCACACGATCGAGGGCCGCGACTCAGCTCTCGTCCCTCCCGGCCGTAGCAGTCGAAGAGGCCGGGGCGGGGGAAGCGAGCTTTCGGAGCGGGTCTCGTTGCAGCAAGAACAGTCCCGTCGCGATCAGGAGGAGGCCCCCGATCTCGACACCGGTGACGACTTCGCCGAAAACCAGGAGTCCGACAAGGACCCCCGTCACCGGATTGACGTATCCGACGATGTTCGCCCGGGTGGGCCCTGCCGTGTGGTGGATGTGGAAGTAGAGCGAGTACCCGAGGATCCCCGGGAACACGACGAGGAACGCGAGGGCCGGTAGGACCGTCCCACCGTTCCCGAGGGTCATCGGTTCCTGGGTGAGGAGTGCGAGGGCCCCGACGAACGCCCCGGCGACCGCAAACTGCACGGAGAGCGTCCAGAGGCCCGGAGTCGCTCGGGAGGATCGACGGAGGAGGACCGAGCCGACCGCGAAGGCGAGCACGGCGGCGACGACGAGCGCGGGTCCCACGAAGCCGGTGGAGGAGGGCGCAACGAGCTGCGGCAGCACGAGGATCCCTACGCCTACGAACCCGATGAGGAGGCCCGAAAGCCCCCACCGTCCGAACCTCTCCCCCGGGAGCATCCGGTATCCGAAGAGGGCGCTCGCGAGCGGGGCGGACGCCGTGAGGACGGCCGCGAGCCCGCCGGAGGTCGAGTTCTCTCCGACGTAGAGGAGGCCCCCGTAGAGTCCGATCATGAAGAGCCCGCCGAAGACCGCCGGGGGGAGCAGATCGCCGAGACGGGGAAGGTCGGAGCGGGCTACGAGGGCGATCACGACCAACGCGACGGCAGTCAGCAAGTACCGGACCGACGCGAAAAGCAACGGTGGCGCCCCGCCGACGATGCCCGCGCGGATCACGGGGAAGGCAGTACCCCAGATGATGCCCAGCAGCACGACGAGCAGCAGAGCGGACTCTCCGCGGCTCGCTGGGGGGGACCCCGGAGCTGATTCCGAGGCCGGCGCACTGCCCGACCGTGCGTTCTCCTTCATTCGGGCCCTTCACCTCGAGTGATCACTCGTCGGTGGGACCGATCGATCCTTCGTTCGTTCGTTCTGTCCGGGGCGGTCCCACCACCGTCTCGTTCCAGCCAGCGACCCGGGGAACTCGGCCTCCGCGGGTCATTCTCCGATGTTTCAATCGCCCGTTCCAGGGTCAGCAGTCGCTGTTTCGTCCGGGTTCCGCCGGTCGCCGAATAGTTCCCGATCCCACCGCGCTGAGGTACGACCCGATGGCACGGGATCACGAGGGGGGCCGGATTGTGCGCTACGGCGTTCCCGACGGCCCGGGAGGCGCCCGGACTTCCGATGCGCCGGGCGATCTCCCCATAGCTACGCGTTTCGCCGGGAGGAATGCGTCGCACCTCCTCGAGGACCTTCCGTTCGAACGGAGAGACGTGAAGCTCCACGGGAATGCCGCTCAGGTCCTCGCGGCCGGTGTGCAGATGGGTCAGCACCCGTCGAAGAAGGGGGTGGTTTCGACCGGCAGCGGCCGGTGGAATCGAACGAAGCAGTCGCACGTTCGTCACGCGGTCTCCGCGAAGGGCTAGGTCGACGTAGAGTTCGAGCTCGGAGGAGAAGCCCGTCACATGTTCCCGGGGCCAGACTTCCTCGAAGTAATCGTCACTCGAAAGCTCGATCAGCGGCGCGGCCTGGGACACGATCGTCGATTCCGCGGCGCGCAAGTGCTCTTCCGCGGTGCTCCGTCCGAGCGACAGTCGCCGCGCCACACCACCTACGGTGGTCCGGCGAGGGACTTCATAGTACCCCGCTCGAACCGCCTCGAGGAGCACTCGAGACTGCTGCGGTGTGAGGCCGTGGCGTCCCGGTGCCAGGCGCTCGATCTCCTCCCGGAGTTTCCGGCCGGTGAGGCGCCGTCGGGCGACGAGGCGGGCGGTCGCCGACGGTCTCCGACCTCCGTTCTTCGCTGGTTCCGAAGGAACTAGGACGCGAACGCGCGTGATGCCGTCCCGTACCATGAGCGGAGGGAGCACCAGCCCCCCGGTGGATCCGACCCTGCGGAGGAAGGCGACCTCCGATGGACCCGGAGGATGGGCGAACGCGACGAGGGGCTCGGTCGAACGCTCCACCCAAAGGAGCGGAAGCCGCCGATCCGCCGACGCGGTGAGCGTGTCGAGGGACTCTGACGACCCTGTGCAGCGAACGACCCAACGGAACCCCACGGGACGGATGTCGAACGCGACCTCCGGGTGCAGCCGGGAGAGCGCCGTCGTATCCGACGGGACGATCGCTTCCCACTCCTCGAGGTACGCCCCCATGTCGAACCGAAGCCGGGTCCATAGATGAGCATGGACCCGACATATGTCGGAGTCCTGGCATTCCACGGTACGGTCGGTCGCTCGGCCGCCCACTTCACGCCATCAGGGGCGGACCGGTGTCGGGGTCCGGCAACCTCTAGTGATGCGACCGGGAATCAGACCAAGGTGGAAAGCCGAGAGTGATTCGAATCGACCGTGGGCTGAGGCCGGGCCCCTGCTTTCGGTGCGGGCTGTGCGGGACTCTCGGGTCGCCGTGTCGCGATCTGTTCGGCGTATCGCTCTGGGCCCCCTGCCGTGAACGGTCTTCTTGCGCATCGAGGCGCGGATAACTGAGTATCCATCGGGCAGATCGTATTCGAGGAAACCAGGTAGCCCCGCCCGGGCGCCGGAAGAAGTCCCCTCACCCGGCGGACCGAACGGAGGCGGGCGGAACTAGCATGCTTCAGCGCGCGCGACGAGACGAAGTCGTGGCGATCACCGTTCCTCCGGGGGAACACCGCGTCGACTTGCCGAGCCGCCGCGTCGGGGTCGCGACCTCCCCCGCGTGCACGGCTGTAATTGAGAACCTCGAGCGGGGCGAACGGGGGGGACCCGCTCTGGGAGGCTCGGGTTCATCTCCAAGAGCGACCCTAGCCTACTTGGGACCGCGCGATGCGGCGCTAACTTCCCACGCTGGTGGTCTACGCGCCCGCCATCGCCCTTCTGGTCGTCGGCGTCGTGGTCGTGATGACGACACCGCGAACGACGGCGCCGGCGTGCTCTTGCGTCTCGGGGCCCAACGGAACCACAGAGTGTCCTACATGCGCGCCGGGGTCCGTTCTTCACCCCTTAGGTCCGTTGCTCTTGGTCGCCTCCGCCCTGTACGCCTTCGGCACATTCCTCGCTCGCCTTTCCCAGAGGTCGAAGTCGACTCCCATACCCCCGTACGAGGGGAACGTATGAGAGGACAATCGGCTACCATGACGACAAGGAAGCGCCGCTTCTTCGTGGTCGGGCTGTGCGCCGCAGTCGCCGTTGCGACGCTGTTCGCGCTGATTCTGGTACCGGTCCCTCAGACATTCACGATGCACGGAGCCGCGATCTACGATCTGCAAACCAGTTGCCCCGGCATTGACACGACCCGAGGGACGACGGTGAACTTTCACTGGACTGCCGGGGGACCGACGTACTTCTTTGTGGTAAGCTGTTCCACAAACCAGGTCGCATACCAGGCGAACGGTGCTCAGGGGTCCGGTGTGCTCGTTTCGGTTGGCGGAGTGTACGAGTTCGGTTCCGGTTGTCCGGGGCCTGGGCCGTGCTACCCCGCCGACGTGGCCGGCACCTACACCGGTCCGTTGCTCCCTCTATAGGCCAACGGGTCGCGAAGCTCCGGCCATCGTCGCTAGAGCGCGGGCGGCTTCATCCCGCCCTGTGACCGCGGGTCTCGCGCTCCACGTCAACGCGGCCCAGTCGCCGACGACGGATGGAGTTGCGAGCGAGGTGCGAAGGTCCATGAGCGCGGGGGGTCCGACAACGTTCCCCAGTGCTCCCCGTATTCGACCCCTTTGCTGAGAGGACAGGGTGGGGG
>DAIDCO010000053.1 GCA_027309555.1 bacterium | reverse complement strand
GGCTCGAGCGGCGGGGGCTCGTCGCGACGTTCGAGGGGGAGCCGTCGAACCCCGGGGATCGCCTCGAGGGTCTCGACCAGCGCCCTCGGTCGCACGGTGACGTACGGTACGACCTCCGCACCGGCTGCTTCGAAGAGCGCTCCGCAGGGGGGCGGGGTCGCGGCGAGCGCGTGGGCGAGCTCGCGGTACCACCGGCGCCGGAGCGGCGTCGCTCCTCGGCACCGGACGGTCAGCATCTCCGGCGAGCTCATGACCGGCCTCCGTGGCGCGCTCGCTCGACGAGCGATGCGACCGCGCGCTCGAGCCCGGGAAGCCGGTTCGCGCGGGCGAACGCGACGAGGGCCCCGGTCGACACGACCCGGGGGCAGGCGCGATCGATCTCCCAGAGCCGCACGGTCCACCAGAGCGTCCCGTCCGGTCCCTCGTAGAGGTGCGCGAGGGGTCGGTACGGCCCGCCGAGGGGGATCCGGAGGACCCCCACCCAGCGGACGCGCGGGATGCCTCGTTCAGGAACGGGTTGGCTCGGAATCGGTTCGCTGGCATGGTTCCGGACCTGATCGGTCTCCACGGTGGTTGCACAAATCCTCCCCTCCTCCGGCGGGCCGGCAGAGAAGAGGTCTCGGCGGCGCGCGCACGGAACCGACCGGTTCCGCGATCGTCAGTTACCGTCGTCCGGGGGCCCGCTCCCGCGGCCGGACCGCCGCAGGACCCGGACGAGCGGGGTTCCGGCAGGAACGCCGGGGGAGTCGTCGGACGCGGGCGGACGTCCGTCCCTCGCGGGCGCGCGGCCGGTCCGGCCGGGCGTGCGCTGGGGAAGGGCGGCCTCCGAGGTTCCCGAGCCCTCGGGGCGACGCCGCGCGCTAGACGGTTGGGCCCGTCCTCGTTCGGCCGACCGAGCGGCGGACGCAGGGTCCGCGGAGGTCGACCGGCGAGGGGGCCGGGGATATTCGGCGGTCCGAGCTCGGCGTCCTCGGGGTCCCGGAGCGTGTCGGTCGACACGGTCGGGAGGCGCGGGGGAGGGAGAGCGCGGGGCCGTCCATGGGTTCGGCCGGTCAGGTGGCCCCGGCACGAGAACCCTGTCGCCGCGCTCGAACGGTGAACGATGGAGCCGCCCCGCGGGGAGCGGCACCCTTCCGCGTCGAGCGGGACGTGCGGCCTCGCCCGCCGTGAACGCCATACGAACGACCGACCTTCGCCCACGGCGTCGGGATGGGCGAGGAGGCGGTCGACGTCGTCATCGTCAGCCACGACCGTCCGCTTCCGCTCGCCGCGCTGCTCGGAGACCTCGGAGACCAGTCCGAGCCGCCCGGCTCGGTCACGGTCGTCGACGACTCGGAACGCCGGACCGACTGGGGCGCACGGTTCCCGGGACTTCCGCTGAGCACGATCCAGCCGCGCACGCGCTCGTTCATCACCGCCGCGAAGAACGCGGGGGCACGGGAGGGCCGCGGCGCGCTCGTCGCATTCATCGACGACGACAACCGGATCCCGAGGGAGCTCCTCGCGTCGCTCGCCCGTGACCTTCGGGAGCACCCCACGTGGGGGGCCGTTCTACCGGGCGTCGTCTACCACCGCAAGCCCGAACTCGTCTGGGTGTACGCGACCCCGTTCCGCGCGGACCGTTGGGAGTTCGAACTCCTCGGCCGCAACCGGCCCCGGGACCCGGCGTGGGAGCACCGCATCCTCCCGACCGACGCGCTCCCCAACCTCTGCGTCGTGCGGCGCGAGGCGCTCGAAGCGGTCGGAGGGTTCGACGAGCAGTTCCCGGTGAACAGTTCCGCGGACCTTTGCCAGCGGCTCAAGTCGGCGGGCTGGCAGGTGGTGGCCGACACGGGGATCCTGACGCGCCACGACGTGGAGCCCCCCGGTGTCACCGGCTACTGGGCCGAGCACACCGTCCGCGACCCCGAGCGGGCCCGCCGCGAGGTCGCGGACTGGTTCCGGTTCCACCGACGCTGGGGACCCGGAGGTCGTGGGTTCGCCCTTCGAGCGAGCTACCACGCGCTCGGCTTCCTTCTCCCCGAACTGGTCGCCGTCGGGATTCGCCCGGCCCGCCATCGTCTTCGGCTCCTCGTCGCCCTCGGGAGGGGCTATCGGGAAGGGCTCGTCGGCCCCCTCTCGGAGCCTCCGGCTCCCCGGAAGTCCGGCCCCGGTCGACCCGACGACCGGCCAACTCCTCCGGCGGCTCGCGCGCGGTAGGCTCCGGGGGTCGTCGGGGCACGGTCGCCCGAGGGATCCCGCCCGATCGCCGGAACGACGGAAAGCGGGAGAGCCATTCGTACCGCCGCGGTCAGAGTCCCGGACCCCGCCTTGCGGAGGGGCCGAGACGTTCGTCGAGGACCGCGAGAAGAAGGGGTAGGGAAGGGTCCCTCGCACGCCAAGGACACGGTGCTGTCCCCTTGCGGCGATCTAAAGGGACCCTTCCGGGGGTGGTTGCACCTCTGGATCGCGCTCCCGGCTATTTGAGGGCCGAAGGGGGAGAGGGGGAAACGCCCCTCCGAGGACCGTTCCAGCTAACGGGAGCGGTGTGAGTCCGTCTCGGCGAGGACGATGCGGGGAAGCTCGCCCTCGATCGCGGGCGGGCGGCGGGCAGCGGCGGCGCTGGTCCGGGCGACCTGCGCGTGCCGCGGTAGGAGCCAGCGCTCCCCCCAGGCTCGGAGCTCCCGCGCCGCGGGTGCGAGGCCGAGCCCCATCTCGGTCAGCGCGTACACGACCGAGAACGGTCGGGTGCTCACGACGGTTCGCTGGACAACTCCCTGGCCCTCCAGGAACTTGAGGGTCGCGCTGAGCGTTTTCGCGTTGAGCCGTGGATTCGACTTCAGGATCTCGCTGAACCGCTGGGGTCCCTCGAGCAACCGGTGCACGATCGCGAGGCGCCACTCCGTGCCGATGACCCCGACGGCGGCGAGCACCGGACAGAGCCCTCGACCCTCGTTCGTGTCGCAGGTGTCGGCCTCGCCGACCGGGCCCGCGGTGCCACGCCGGGCGCGCTCCGTATCCATGCCGTCAACCTCGAGAACAACAGGCGCGCGGACCTTCTTATAGTTACTGTATGCAATTAGATGAACCAGAGTAAGTGTGTTGGTCGCGCTCGCTCTAGCGGCATCCTCCGGCCCGGACCGCGCGAGCGCTCACGTTTTCTCTGCGTTCGACCGTCGGTCGCCGTGACGCCCCGCCGCCGCGAGGTCGAGCTCTCGGTCGAGCGTCCCCTCGGCCCCGTCGGCTCCGGTGCGGGAAGCGTGCGGCTCTCGGTGCGTTTCGACGCCGGCGACGAGGGCACCGGTCCTTCGCCCTCCGACCTTACGCGCGAGCTCGAGGCGCTGGCCGGGGACCTGGACGCGCTGGTCGGCCGGCCGATCGCGGCCGTTCCCGCCGCGCGGGCCGACCGTCCGCTCGCCGAGCTCGTGGAGACGTATCGCCCCCGACAGCGTGAGCTCGTCGACCTGCTCCGGGAGGAAGGGGAGCTCTCGGCCGTCGAACACGCCCGGCTCGTCGAGTACCTCTCCTCGCTACCGTCGGTCCCCCCCCGAGATCCGGTGCCCTCCGGGCCTTCCGAGACCGAGCGGCTGATCGCGGCCATCCCGATCGACCGGCCGCTTTCGCCCGCGGACCGGCGGGAACCCTCTCCTGCGGCCTTCGTCCGAGCCTCGTCCGTTGTCGACCCGCGCCCGATCGCCGAGCTTCTGCGGCTCTACCAGATCTCCAATCTCCGCCAGGCGGGGGCGGTCCGGGGCCGCCGCCAGATCTCGTACGCCGAGTACATGGCGCTCAAGCGCCACTTCGAGGAGGCGGCCCGCACCGCGCCCGAAGGCGGTCCGGCCTAGCCGTTCGATTTCGCCACGGCCGAGGGCGACGGACCGAGCGCGACGGCGAGCAGCCCGACATCGGTGACGCCCCGACGCATCCGGATCGCGCGGGCCCGTCCTGGGTGGACGACCGCCTCGGGGTCGGTGGCGGCGCCGACGACCGCTCCCGCCGGGAACTCCGGGCTTCCGAGGTCGCCGGCCGTGCGGAAGAGGCCGACGCTCATCTCGCGTCGGCGCAGGAGCTGCTGGGCCCGCGCCAGGAACCGGCTGAGCGCCGGGCCCTCGTCAACGCCCTCGGGCAGCCCGAGCGTCGCCATCGCGAAGACGCCCACGCCCTTCGTCCGGCTCTCGCTCGTCAGCTGCTCGGCGAGGACCAGCTCCTCGGCGCGGGTGAGGAACCGCTCGGCCGCGAGCTCGGGCGGGTCGCGGAGCTCGAGGAACGCGAGTCGGCTCGTCCAGCCTTTGTCGAACAGCGCGTCCGCCGCCGCGCGCAACGCGTCCGCGGGGTTTGCCACCAGCACCGCCGGCGGTGCGAGCCGCGCCGCCGGGGTTCCGTCCGCGCCGCCGAGCCGGTGCGGGTCGAGGGCTGCGCGAGGGAACTCCGCCCCAGTGCCCGTACGTTCGAGGATCGCCCGGGCCGCGACGCGCTCCTCGGGTGCGAGCGGTCGCATCGGCCCTCCGCCGACCGTGGTCGGGCCATCCCCCCGGTCCACGACGAACGTGGCGACCTCCGATCGGGTTGCCGCGGCGGCGAGCCGCCCTCCGACCCCTCCGGTGCCGAGGACCCGGGCGAGGAGCGCGACCTCCCGCCCGGTCGCTCCGGCGGAGTGGGCCGACTCGAGGGCGCGGGCGAACTCTTCTCTGGTCGCGCCGACCGGCGGCCGGGCGAGCGCCCGCACCGCCCCCGGAGAGAGGAGCACGAGCAAGAGGTCCTGCTCGCCGAGGCCGGCCGCGATCTCCTCGGCCGCGCCGACCGCCTCGTCGGCCTCGGGGGCCCCGCCCCATCCAGGGCCGACCACGACGCCGTGGAACGGGATCTCCGAGGGCACCTTCTCGGGCCCGGCGAGGAATCCCTGCGTCAATCGGTCCCCGAGCGCGTGCAGGGCGGCGAGCGCCATCGAGTTCGCCGCGTGGCCGAACGCGAGGAACGCGAACTCCCGATAGCGGCCGTCCGCCACGAAGCGGTTGCCGACCCGCAGGGTCCCGCTCTCCCGGCGCAGCGCGAGGCGCACGGACCGGTAGGCGTCGGCGGCCGTGACCGACGCGCGAAACGCGAGGTTCTGCACCGGGTCGGGTCCCTTGGGCTCGGGTTCTCCCGGCGGAAACGGGTCCCAGGGGAACGGTCCGATCACGCGGACGGGAGCGGTCGGGCGGGACAATAGGCTAACGCGCCGCTCGACCGAGCGCGGCGCCGGCTAGCCCAACAGCAAACGCTCGGCGGTCGACGGGAGTCGCGGGGCGAGGAAGCGGTCCGGCGCGAACAGCTCGGGCTCGAGGTCGGTCCGCTCCCCGAGCACCGCCCGGGCCACGCGCCGCGTCGCAGCGGGAGCGAGCATGAACCCATGCCCACCGAAGCCGTTCGCGTGCACGAACCCGCCCAGGCGCGGGTCCTCACCGATTACCGGGAGCCCGTCCGGCGTGTCGTCGTAGAACCCGGACCAGGCCCGGAGCACTCTGAGGCTCCGCAGCCGCGGAAGGAGGCCGACGAGCGCCCGCGCCATCGCGGTGAGGAACTTCGCCGAGCTCGGAAGGCCGGCCGCGGTGCCGGCCGGGTGCGGGAGCGTGAGGCCCCCGACGAGCCCCCCATGGACCGTCTGGCTGAAGTAGAGCCCGTCGGACGCCCGGACGACCATGGGGTCGAGGAACGGCTTCAGCGGCTCCGTCGCCAGGATCTCGTGGCGCGTCGCGACATTCGGGACGTCGAGGCCGGCCCGTCGCGCGACGTCGGACGACCATCCACCGGCCGCGTTGACGACCGAGGTGGTCGCGACCGGACCGGCGGAGGACCGGACGCCCGTCACCCGGCCGGCCTCTGAATCGATGCCGAGCACCTCGACCCCGAACGCGAGGTCGACCCCGAGCGCCCGCGCCGCCTCGTAGACCCCCCAGATCGCCGGGAACGGGTAGAGGACCCCATCCGATCGCAGGTAGGTCCCGCCCACCGCCGAACCGGGCGCGATCCCCGGCACGTACCGCGACAGCGCGTCTGCCGCGAGCACCTCCGACGCAAGCCCCTCGGACCGGACGAGGTCGTGGACGCGCCGGAGTCGTGCGAGCTCGTCAGCGCTCTCCGCGAGGAACAGGTAGCCGGTCTGACGGAACCAGGGGTTGTAGCCGAACTCCCGGCCGAACCGGCGGTAATCCCGGACCGCCTCCCGGGCCAGCCGGACGGTCGCGCGAGTCTCCCACTGCTGGCGGACGCCGCCGCCGTTGCGGCCGGAGGCCCCGCTCGAGAGGAAGCCCCGGTCCAGGACCAGGATCGGCCCTGCGCCGGCCCGCGCGAGATGGTAGGCGCTGAACAGACCGACGATGCCTCCCCCGACGACCACCGTGCGGTACTCGGCCCGCGGAAGATTATTCATCCGACCTCCCCCGCCACCGAGTCGTCCAGCTCGGCGAGGGTGCCGAGCGGCATGGGATAGACCGGAGGGCGTTGGCGGATCCGGCCCACCTCGGACGGGGGACGCCCCTCGAGGACGGAGAGGATCAGTAGGGCATCGGGAGTGCAGTACCGGCCTTGACAGAGGCCGGTCCCGAGGCTCGTGTACCGCTTTACGACCTCGAGCCCCCGGTAGCCGCCGCGGTTCGCCGTCTCCAAGTCGTGGAGGAGAACGTCCTCGCAACGACAGGCGATCCAGCGGCCGCGCCGGGGCTCGGTGAGGAGCTCCCGGTAGTACCCCTCGAGCTCGGAGGGTCCTTCCGCGCGAACGCGCGGCAGGGCTTCCGAATCCGACGCGGCACGCCCGGCGATGGCGAACGCCGCGCGCTCGGCGCCCTCGCGTCGCGCGGGCTCGAGGGTACCGGTGACCGTGCCGACCGCGTAGAGGCCCGGGACGGACGTCGTGCCCGCCGCATCGAGCACCGGATAGTACGCTCCCGGTCCCGCGTGCCAGGCCATCTCGGCGCCGGCCAGGAAGAGCAGCGGCGCGTTCGGGATCCGGCGATGGGCGAGGACGACCGCATCGCCCGCGAGCGAAAAGCGAGGGCCACCACCGCGCGTGCGCAGGCGGAGCCCGCGGACCCGCGTGCGGCCGATCACCCCGAGGAGGAGCGAGCGCGGGTACAGCGGGATCCCGAGGTCGGAGGCGGCGCGGACGACTTCGGGTCGGACCTCTCCGACCGCGATGACGGCGGCGACGCGGGAGCCGAGCCGTGCGAGGACCTCCTCCGCGCGCCGATCCCCGCCCACGAGCAGTGCCTGGCCGAACGGGGCGCGCTCCGGGGCCGAGGAGAAGGCCAGGGCGGCGTCCGCGGTGAGGACCCCGGGCCGGTCGTTCCCCCCGAAGAGGAGCGAGGCATCGTATCCCCCGGTCGCGACGACGACCGAACGCGCACGCACCGAGAGCCCCGCCCCCGTCTCCGCGTGGCCGAGGAGCCGGAACGGGAGCTCGGCCCCCTCGTCCACGCGTGGGCCGAGGAGGGTCACCGAGACTCCACCGAGCCAGTCGGCTCCGACGAGGCCGGGCCGCCGGTCCCGGTCGAGCACGAGGGGCCGGTAGCCGAGCGTGACGAGCCGGGCGGCCGTCGCGCGGCAGCTCTCTCCTCCGCCGACGACCACGACCTCGGCCGAGCGCACGACCGGCGGTACGGCCTCCGTCGCGCGGCCGGACACGGGCGCCGGCGCCCCGTAGCCGGCGAGACGGCGGACGAGCCGCTGGTAGATCGGCCCGGCCACGGCGGGACGTCGGAATCCCCGGAACGGGTCGAGCCCGCGGCGGAAGATCAGGTCGAGTACGACGAGCGCGTCCCACCGGACCGAGGGCCAACCCGGACCGTTCTCGACGCGGTCATCCTCCCCGGGGTGGTAACGGCAGGCGCGGACGAGGGGTTCGTCGTTCACCCGGACGAGGCAGCCGGTGCACTGGCCGATCCCACAGAACGGGGCGCGCGGGCGGTGATAGCGCGTCGAGCGCTCGAGGGTCGGGAGCGCGTCGCGCGCGATCGCGGCGAGCAGCGTCTCTCCCTCGCGGGCTTCGACGACGCGACCGCGATATCGAAACCGGCGCGTCGGAGCCCCCGCCATCTTCTGCGACCGGCCGGGACCCGGGTGGAGGGTATTTACAGTGGCGGCCGTCCCGCGTCGACCCGGCCCGGCCGCGCGCCGGCGCGGGCGAACTCCGGCGTCGCGGCCGATGCTATATAGATACTAGTGAGTCCCGCGGCCCACTATCGATGCGGAGCAGCGGCGGTTTTCACGGGCGGCGGATCCAGAAAACCGGCGGCTCCACTTACATCATCTCGCTCCCGAAGAACTGGGTCATCGCGCGCGGGCTGCGCGCGGGCGACACGCTCCTGTTCAGTCCCCGGGCCGACGGGTCGCTGACCGTCTACGCGGAAGTGGCGGGACCGACGGCCCCCGAGCGTCGGGTCGTTCCCGTCACGAACGAAATGGAGAAGGAACACCTCTTCCGGCGCCTCATCGCCGAGTACATCGCCGGCTCTCCGCTCCTCGAGGTCCGCACGACCGCGCGGATGAGCGCCCGGACCCGGGAAGTGATCCGGAACTTCGCGCAGCGCATGATCGGTCCCGAGATCCTGGAGGAGACGGCCGAGTCGGTGATCCTCCAGGACGTCGTGGGCGCGAACCCGCTGCCGATCCCGTCCATCATCCGGCGCGAGCACCAGATGGTCCGGGCCATGCAATCGGACGCCATGGCGGCGTTCCGGGCCCGCGACACGTCGATCGCGCGGGACGTCATCGAGCGCGACTGGGAGGTCGACCGCCTCCACTGGTTCCTCGAAAAGCAGGTGACGAGCGCGCTCCGGGACGCGCGGGTCCTCGCAACGCTCGAGCTGACGCTGCCGGATTGCTCGACGTACCTCCTCGCGTCGCGCGTGCTCGAACGGATCGCCGACCACGCCGTGCGGATCGCGGCGACGGTCGAGATCCTCGGCCCGGAGCGGACCCCGGAGCGGCTCGCCGCCGACCTCGATCGAATGGCGGGGACGGCCGGGACGGCGCTCGCCGACGCGCTCGAGAGCCTCGAGCACAAGGACATCGAGCGGGCGAACGAGGTGGTCGATACGGCGAAGCAGATCACCCGCGAGCGCGACCGCTTGCTCCGGGAGATCGGCTCGAAGCGGGGACGGCTCGCGATCGGTCTCGCGTATGTCCTCGAGAGCCTCGAGCGGAGCGCGTTCTACGCGAGCGACCTCGCGGAGATCGCGATCAACCGGGCCGTGGAGTCGCCGCGGGCCGACGGCCCGGCCTCCGCCAGCGCGAGGGGGGCTGTTCAGGGCCCGGGCGCATAGCGGACCTCGAGGTCCTGGAAGACGTCCGTCACGTCCTCGCAGCGGTCGGTAATGACCTCGAGCCGCTCGTAGAAGTCCTTCCACTTCAGGATCTCGACCGGATCGCGCTCGGCGAAGAGCTTCTCGAGCAGGTCGCGCAGGAGATCGTCGGCCTCGTTCTCGAGCCGGTTCACCTCCACGATCGCGAGTTCGAGGCTTGCCGGCGCCCCGCGATAGAGTTCGTCCAATCCGAGGATCCCGTCGGCGACGTGCTCGACGCATTCGACGACGATGTCGGCGAAGCGCTTGAGCTCGGGCCGGGTACGGTCGAGGTGGTAGGTCCGCACGCGAGCGGCGACCGACTCGATCCCGTCGATGATGTCGTCGAGCGCGCTCGCCAGGTGGCCGACCTCCGCGCGGACCTCCGAGGTGAGGCGACGAGTGTTGAGCTCGATGAAGATGCGGTGGACCTCCTCGTCGGCCTCGTGCTCGATCGCGCGGATACGCTCGATCTTCCGGTCGCGGTCGGTCGTCGGGTCGCTGAGGAGCGCCCGGAGGGCGATCGCGGCCTGCTGGCCGGTGAGCGAGAGGGACCGCAAGTAGGTCGAGAAGCGCCGAACGAGCACCGCGAGCTCGTCCTCGCCCGAGACGTCCTCGAGCGAGCGTTGGGAGGTCTCGGGGAGCAGCGCGAGGGTGAGGAGGAAGCCGAGGAACGAGACCGCGGCGAGAAGGCCGAAGAACCACGGGATCCCGTACGTCTGGTAGAGCCCGGCGAAGACGAAGACCGCGAGGACCGCCCCGATCTTTCCCGAGGCCGCGGCGATGCCGTGCCCCGTCGTTCGGAACGCGGTCGGGAACACTTCGCTCGGATAGACGAACGTGGTCGTGTTCGGTCCGAAGTTCGCGAAGAAGAACGTGAGCCCGTAGATCGCGAGGAACGCCGGTAGGATGTTCTCGAGGGTGTCCCAGCCGAGGGAGAGGAAAAGGAACGCGAAGGCCATGACGCCGAAGCCGATGTACTGGAGCGGTCGGCGCCCGACCCGGTCGATGAGCGCGACCGCGGCCCAATAGCCCGGCACGCTCGCGACCAGCGCGATCAGGACGTTCCCGAGCGCGAGTCGTCGCACCTGCTCGAGGGCCGGGTAGCTCGCGGCGCTCGCGAACCCGATGTGCTTCAGGATGAGCGGATTGAAGATGTTCGTCGAGTAGAACGCGATGTCGAGGAGGAACCACGTCGCGGCCGTGCCGAAGATCAGCGTCCCGTAGGAACGCAGGATCTGGCGGAACGGGACGCCGATCGACCGGCTCGAGCCCGAGGAGCTGAGTCGGGTCCCCGTGATCGAGCCGACCGTGCGGGCGGCCGCCCCGAGCCGCCCGTGGGCGAGGTCGAAACGCGGGGTCTCGGGCATCCTCGTGCGGTAGTAGATCGTGAGCAGCGCCGGCAGGGCCCCGAGCCCGAGGATGAGCCGCCAGGCGACGTCGAGGTTCGGCACCGCGTAGACGACCGCGAGGCTGGTTCCGGCCCCCGCGAGGAGCCCGAAGCCCTGCATCGCGAACACGGTCGCGACCAGACGGCCGCGGCTCTGAACGTTCGAGTACTCGCTCATGATCGTCGCGCTGAGCGGGTAGTCGCCACCGACCCCGACGCCGAGGAAGAACCGCCAAACGATCAGGACGGTGATCATCGAGAGGCCGCCGATCGGCACGCTGAGGGCGCTCCCGACGGCCGCGACCGACATCAGCGTGAGCGTGACGCCGTAGATCTTGCGACGACCGAGGCGGTCTCCGAGCCAGCCGAACAGGAGCTGGCCGACCGCCGCTCCCATGAGCGCGGTGGACGCGAGCAGGGCGAGCTCGGAGGTGCTCACCGCTCCGCCGGGGGAGAGTGCGATCAGGATCGGGATGACGAGCGAGATGACGAAGAGGTCGTAGGCGTCGGTGAAGAATCCCATCCCCGCGATGACGATCGTGCGGAAGTGGAACCGCTGGACCCGCGCCGTGTCGAGCGCGTTGAGGATCCGCCGCGTCTCGTTCGGTAGCCCCGGGCGATCCGGCCCGGGCGGAGCGCCGACGTCAGGCACGCTACCCCGGACCGTTCGGGGTATTTAGGCGGTGACGCCTCCGCGACCGGATTCCGAACGCCCCCACCGCCGGGGTCAGGAGGTCCGCACCCCCGCGATCCGGTCCAGGAGCTCGCCGAGTTCGGCGGCCGAGGGGACCCGAGGGTTGGCGAGGACGGCAGGGGATCGGAGCGCCTGCGTCACGACGGCCCCCCGAACGGTGGCCTCGCGGGGGAGGTCGGCCCCCGCGGCGGCCAGCGTCGTGGGGAACCGGAACGTCTCGCCCAAACGCGCGAGGCGCGTCGGAAGGGGGACCCGGGCGGCGTTCTCCCCGCGTACGACCGCCGTCGTCAGCGCTTCGACGCGATCTCGCGCGGACGGGCGGTCGAAGTCGAGGACGTGGGGCAAGGCGATCCCGAGGAGTCGGCCGTAGGAGAGGCCGGTCGGCCCGACCAGCGAGCGGGCGAGCGCGTGAGCGACCCCCCGCTGGGCGTTCGACGCCGCGAGTCCCGCGGCGGTCGCCGCGTAGTGAAGGGCGGACCTCGCGTCGGGGTCGTCGCTCCACCGCAGGGCGTGCGGCAGTCGTTCGAGCACGGTGGCGAGCGCGTCCACGGCGAGCGCATCGGAGAACGGGTTCGCCCAGGCAGAAAGGTACGCCTCGAGCGCCTGCGCGGCCGTCTCGAACGCACCGTCCAGGAGGATTTCGGGCGGGATCGAGCCCGCGAACGTCGGATCGACCAGCGCCCACTCGGGGGTCAGGGCCCGGTGAACCAGTTCGAGCGGTGCCCCGTCCGGAGCCGTGAGGTCGACCACGCCGGTCGCTTCCGCGCCGCTCCCGCTCGTGCTCGGCACTGCGACGAGCCGGAGCCGAGGGGGTCCCTCGAAGTCGAGCACCGGCGGAAACGCGAGGAGGTCGAGACCGGGTCGCTCGAACCGGAGGCGAGCGGCCTTGGCGGCGTCGATCGCACGCCCCCCGCCGACGACGACCAGCCAGTCTGGGCCGAACGACCGCAAGCGCTCGACGAGCTCGTCGATCCGGTCGACCCGGTCCGGCGCCTCGGGTAGCGCCACGACCTCGACCGTGGAGTCGGTCTTCGCGAGCTCCTCGGCCACGCGGCGCGCCCCTTCCCGTCGGAAGACGGTGGCCTCCACGGCCAAGAGGGCGCGGCGCGCCCCGAGCCCGCTCAGCTGTTCGATCGCTCCCGGACCCCATGCGATCCGGGGCGCGGTGAAGAATCCCGTCATCGAGGAAGGTCCGTGGGCGGGACCCGCGCTCCTACGCGGAGGGTCCTTCCCGGCAGCGCTGGCACGCTCCCGTGAGGGAGAAGGAGATCCCGTCCACCATCCACCCGGCCGGCCGCCGGGAGGCGAGCTCGGTCAGGAAGTGACGGTCGAGCTCCGTGAGCTCGATGCGCTGGATCCGCCCGCACGAGCGACAGACGATGTGGGCGTGCGGGTCTTCCCGGAGCTCGACCGGCGTCGTCGCGGTCGAAACGCCTCGGACCGCGGGGCGGGCCGGCGCATCTCGCGAGGGTCGCGCGACCGGACGCTTCCTCGCCCGTGCCACCCCAGCCCTCCGCCCCGCCGACCCCCTGTGCGTATTTAGGTCAACGGACGGAGGCGCGGGGAGGGCGGTCCCGTTACCGGGTCCGCCGGGGG
>DAIDCO010000052.1 GCA_027309555.1 bacterium | reverse complement strand
GTTCTTCAGGCGGCCCACAAAAAAAACTCGAGGCGCTGAGCGAGGATCCCTCGGTGGATCTCTGGGCGATGGACGAGGTCCACTTTCAACAGCACGGTTCCCGATGCCGGATGTGGGTCCCTCCGGAGGTCCGGGACCCTGTCCTCCTCCACGCTTGGACCCACAAGTCCGTGGGCTACTGGGGAGCCGTTCGACTGCGAGATGGGAAGCTGATCTACCTACGGGAGGAGGGCATGTTCAACAACGTCAGCTGCACTCGATTCCTCCATCAATTCTACCGGGAAGGCACGCGAGGCCCGCGCCGTGTCGTGGTAATCACCGACAACGCGCAATACCACCACGCCCGACTCCACAAGGAGTGGCGTCACGAAGTGACGCCACGCTTCGAGCTCTCCTTCCTCCCGGCTGCGAGCCCCCAGCTGAATCCGATCGAGCGAGTATGGAAGCTCACCCGGCGAACGTGCCTGCACAACCGGTACTTCCCGAAGCTCGAGGACGTGACCACGGTGGTGGAACACACCTTCGAGGGTTGGCGGAGGGGGAACGAGACCCTGCGCCGACTATGCGCAATTACTTAGGGCGCTCCGTTTAGATCGGGCGCCAGTTCAGGATCGAGACGAAGATCGCGGCGCCCAGCCCGAGCCCCATCACGATGTAGGGGTTGATCTTCAGCGCGCGGGTCTCCTCCATGTCGTAGTACTGGATGAGACCGGCCGCGCTCGAGAAGCCGGTCCGGCGGTTTCTGTCGGGCATCCTTTCGGTGGCCGCGGAGCGCCGGGGCGCTATTTAACGGCTCGCGACCCGGATCCGGTCAGCGCCGCAGCGAAACGGATCCGAGGTCGAGCGCGGCGTCCTCGACCGCGTCGCGGAACCGGCCGAGGAGACCCCCGCCCAGGTCGTTCTGCCCTCCGGAGAGGAACCGGTCGAGGAGCGGGCGCGGCGGGAGCACCCGCACGGCCTTGCGGGCCGGGACGCCGGTCGTCCGCGCGAGCTCGTCGAGCGCGGCCTCCCGGTCGGCCAGCGCATCGATGAGGCCGAGCTGGAGCGCGCGGCTGCCGGTCCAGAACTCTCCGGTCGCGAGTGCGCGGATCTCCTCCACCGGCCGTTTGCGCTCCCGGGCGACGAGCGTGACGAACTCCTCGTAGCTTTCGTTCGCGATCCCCTGGAGCTTTCCGCGTTCCTCGTCCGTCAGCGGTCGGTATCCCTGGTAGGCATCCTTGTGGATCCCCGCGTGGATGAGCTCGAGCTCGATACCGAGCCGTCGGACGAGATCGCGGACCGCGAGGTGCGGATAGACGACGCCGATCGAGCCCACTTCGGACTCGGGGTAGGCGAAGATACGTCGCGCGCCGAGCGCGGCCATGTACGCTCCCGACGCACCGATCGATCCGATCGAGGCGAAGACCGGCTTCACCTGGTCGAGCCGCTTCACCGCGAGGTAGAGGTCCATCGAGGCGATCACCTCCCCTCCGCCGCTCGAGATGTCGAGGAGTACGCCTCGGACCCGTCGGCGCGCGCGCAGCCCCTTCAGCAGACGCAGGTACGGTTCGACCGCGCGCTCGCGGATCGTTCCACGGAACGGAACATGGGCCAGGATCTCCCGCACGGACCCTCCCCTGGGTCGGCGAGGCCGCGACCCGATATAACGCGGTACCGCCCCCGCGACGGTCGCACGTTTCATGTAGGAGGGCGCACGAGAAGCACGCGTGCGTCTCCTCATCCGTCCACGGCTACCCGCGATCGCGCTGCTCTTGCTGGCACCGACGATCCCCGAGCTTCTGACCGGTTCGACGCCCATTGCTCCGCTCGTTACGGACCCGGCGGCCTTCGCCTTCTCCTTCATCGGCATCGTGGCCCTCTACGGGACGGGAGCCCTCCTGATCCGCGAGTTCGCGGTGGTCTTTCGCAAGGGCTGGGCATCGATCCTCCTGCTTGGGGCCGCCTACGGCATCGCGGAGGAGGGGTTCGCGGTCCACACGTTCTTCGCGCCTCCCGGAGGGGTCGTGGGCGCGCTCGGGGGGTACGGCCATCTCTTCGGGGTGAACTGGCTATGGGCCCTCGGGCTCACGGCCTTCCACGCGACCTACTCGATCGCCCTCCCGATCCTGCTGACGCAGCTCTGGTTCCCCGGCGCAAAGGAAGCGCGCTGGCTCGACCGTGGGCTGACCGTTGGGATCGGCGGGGTATTCCTCGTCGTCGTCGCGTTCTGGGCCTTCCTCGTCGGACATGGCCCGAGCCTGCCGATATTGGCGTTCTTCCTCGCCGTGGAGGGAAGCCTGTTGGCGCTCGCGACGTGGGCGCCGCGGGACCTTCTTTCGGTACGGCCCGGGCCCCGGCGGGTCGGAAGGCTCGGGCTCGTCGTAGCGGGATCTCTCGGCTTCGATGTCTGGGTCGCGATGCTCGTGTTCTCGGCCGACCCGAGGGTGCCCGCGATCGCGGCGGCCGCCGTGCTGGTCGGAGTGAATCTCGTCGCCCTCGCGGTCGTTCTCGGGCGCGTGGGTCAGGAGCAGCTCGACCTGTCGAAGTTCTACTTCGCTGTCGGAATGTTCGCGCCCCTCTTCGCCTGGGACATCGCAGTCGAGCTCCTCTTTCCCGGCATCCTCGCGGTGAGCGCCCTCTACGCGTACCTACTCTTCCGGCTGCACCGGGCTCTCGCGCGCCGGGCGTCGGTCCCGACTCAGGCCGCGCCCGTGACACCCCCTGCCTAGCGGGACTCGGGCTGCGGGCTTGGTCGGGTCACGGGTGGCGGGAAAGGAACCCGCGGAGCGCCGCGAAGTACCGGCTCCGCTCCTCCCAGAAGGCGGTGTGCGAGCTCTCGTCGAACACTCGGAGCTCCGAACCCGAGATCTGCTCGTGGATCGACCGCGCCACCCGAGGAGTCACCTCGTCATACCGCCCGACCGTGACCAGCGTCGGGGTCCTGATCTCGCGAAGTCGGGGGGTCGCGTCGTAATCGCGGAGCGTCCCCACGATCGTGAACTCGTTCGGCCCGTTCATCGTCCCGTACTTGGGGATGCTGGTGTGCTCGAGGGAGTACGCGAGCTCGGCCGGCCACACCGGCAATCGACAGAGATGGCGCCGATAGAACTCGTGCACCGCCGCCAAGTACTCCGGATGCTGGTACTCCCCTTTCGACTCGTGGCGCTCGAGCACCGAGTGGATCGACGGCGGCAGCTCGCGCTTGAGCCGTTGCATCTCCTGGACCGCGAGCGGAACGTCCGCAAGCCCGCTCACGCTGACCAGGGTCTTCACGGGCTCCGGGTGAGCGAGGGTATAGCCGATGGCCAACAAGCCGCCGTAACTGGAGCCGACAAGATGGAACCGGTCGAGCGCCAGGACTTCGCGGAGCTCGTTCAGGTCTTCCACGTCTCGGTCGACCGAATACTCCTCGGCGGACTCCGCTCGGTCGGACCGCCCGCACCCGATCTGGTCGTAGAACACCACCCGGTAGCCGTGGCGGGCGAGATCGGAAAACGGGGCCAGATAGTCGTGCGTGGCGCCCGGCCCGCCGTGGAGCATGACGACCGTACCGGCCGGGCCGGAGCCGCCCACCGACTTCCAGTAGAGTCGGTGGCCATGGACCGTCGCGTGCCCTTCCTGGACCCAAGGCTCGGTCGGGGACACGGAGAAGGGAACACCCCGTCCTATTTGGCGCCCGGCCCACCCACGGAGTCGCGGAACGGCCAGATCGGGAGCGATCGGCGTGGTCCGTCGTGGCGCCTCCCTCCCAACGGAAGGGCGGCGACCCGTGTCGTTTCGGACCCCGGATAGGCCCGGCTCGGGGCGGCCGAGATCTCGGTCGTTCGAAGGAGGACGGCGCTCTCGATCGGCGCTCGGCAGGTTAGGGCGTTCATCGCGAGGGGGATGCTCGGGCTCGGCCTTGGTCGAGACGCACGCCGGTCACTCACGAGGAGTGACCACCGAAGCGGTCGGCGGAGTACGGGCGCAACGGATTTCCGATCCCTCTTCCGTCCCCCGGCGTGTCCCTTCGGCGGCGCCAAGGGAACCCTTGCGCGCCTTCGACGGACCTCGCAGGGCTCGTTCGCCGGCTCGACCGGCTCAGCTGTGCCCTCGTCCTTCTCGAACCGTGCCCCCTCGAGGAGCTGCGGGACCTGCTGGCCCAGGTGAGTGCGGCGATCCGAGCCCACGTGCGGGCGAGCGGGGTTCCGGACCCGGAGGAGCTCGCGCCCGACGCGGCGGTCTTGGCACGCGTCGTCGCTGCCGATCACGTGCGGTTCCGCACATCGGTCGAGCAGCTCTGGTGGTTCTTCGGGGTGGTCGCCCGGGAGGACCACGGCGGTCATCGGCAAGCGCTCGGTCAGTACGGGCGAGTCCTCGCGGAATCGCTCGACCGTCATCTGGGGGACGAGGCGGCCCTCGGCGGACGATGGGGCGAAGCGGCGCGCGCGGAAGCGGCATCGGGGTCGAGTAATCGTAATTAGGGACCCCGCAAGACGGCGGAGGGGACGGAATGGCCGACCGAGCGACGGAAGCGGTCTGGGTGGAAAAGTACCGCCCCGCTTCGCTCAAGGAGATGGTCGGCCAGGAGGCGATCGTACCCCTGCTTCGGTCGTATGCGGAAAAGCGATCGATGCCCCACCTGATGTTCGCGGGCCCGCCCGGCACGGGCAAGACCACGGCGGCGCTGGCGCTCGCCCGGGATCTGTTCGGCGCCGAGTGGCGGCAGAGTTTTCTCGAATTGAACGCGTCGGACTCCCGAGGCATCGACACGGTCCGCACCACGATCAAGGAGTATGCGCGCACCTCCCCGTTCGGAGCGGTGGGATTCAAGATCCTGTTCCTGGACGAGGCGGATAACCTCACGTCCGAGGCGCAGGCCTCGCTCCGCCGGATGATGGAGCGCTACTCCGGTTCGTGTCGCTTCATCCTCTCGTGCAACTACTCCTCTCGGATCATCGACCCGATCCAGTCCCGGTGTGCCGTCTTCCGTTTCCGCGCCTATTCGACCGAGGCGGTCCGCGCCCAGCTCGAGCGCGTCGCCAAGGCCGAGGGGAAGAAGGTCTCCGCGGAGGCGATGGAGACGATGCTCACCGCGAGCGCCGGCGACATGCGTCGCGCGGTCAACCTGCTCCAGCTCACTGCGACGCACGCGGACCACGTCACCGCCGATACGGTGAAGGAGTATGCTACGGTGCCGCTGCGCCGCGAGGTCGAGGCGATGCTCGGTGCCGCGCTCGAGGGGAACTTCCTGGAGGCCCGGGGGCGTCTCTATCGCGTCTTCACCGATCGCGGCGCCTCGGGCGAGGATGTGCTGCGGGCGATCCACAGCTACCTCCCCGATATCCCGGACACGGTCCTCCCGCCGCGGGAGAAGGTCCGGCTGGTCGAGTACCTCGGCGAAGTGGACTTCCGCCTGGCCGAGGGAGCTTCGGACCGGATCCAGCTCGAGGCGGTCCTCGCCCACGTCGCGACGGGCCGCTCCGTCGGGAAGTGAGCCGCGGTGGCGCGTCAAAAGGACGTAGGAGCGAAGCCCCGCGTGCACCGCTTCGCGGTCGCGGTCGGTGAGCTCGCCCTCGCGCCGGCCACGCGGCGGGCGCTGCGGGCCGGGAAGGTCGAGAAGGGCGACCCGGTCGCGGCCGGCGAGCTCGCCGGCCTCCTCGCGATGAAGCGCACTCCCGAGCTTATCCCGCACTGCCATCATGTCCCGATGACCCGGAGCTCGGTCGAGATCCGACCCACTCCTCGGGGGGTTCGGGCCCGGGCCGAGGCCGAGACCGTCGACCGCACCGGTGTCGAGATGGAAGCGCTCGTCGGCGCGAGCATCGCCCTGCTGACCGTATGGGACATGGTCAAGTACCTCGAGAAGGATGCGCGGGGCCGTTATCCCACGACCTCCCTCGGGCCGGTGCGCGTCACCGTCAAGAGGAAGTCGGGGCCCACGGAGCCATGAGCGAATCAGCACCGTCGTCCGCGAGCCGCCACCATCTCGGAGGGAACCGCGCCCTCGGTATTGCGGTACTGTCGGTTTCGGACACGCATACCGAGGAGGACGACCCCTCGGGTCACCTCGCCCGGGACCTCCTTGCGAAGGCGGGGCATCGGGTCCTCCGCTATGCGCTGGTCGCGAACTCGATCGCCGACGTACGCGAGAAGCTCGAGCTCTGGCTCGCCGATGCGAAGGTCGAGGTTGCGGTGACGGTCGGCGGGACCGGGGTCAGCTCGCGCGACCTCACGGTCAACGCGCTCGAGGTGATGGGCGGGAAGAAGCTCGACGGCTTCGGAGAGCTCTACCGCTCGATCAGCTTCGGGGAAGTCGGACCGCTCGCCCTCATCAGCCGCGCGGCGCTCTACCTCGTCGCGGGGAAGCCGGTCTTTGCGCTCCCGGGAAGCGAACGGGCCGTGCGGACGGCCATCGAGAAGTTGATCGTTCCGGCGTCGATCCACTTGGTTGAGGAGCTCGAGCGTTAGGGGGCCGGCGGCCCGGGATTGCTCAGGCGCGCATCCGGAGCGCCCCCATCGGAGGGGGGCCCGTGTCGAGCAGCTGTGGCGGAAGGCCCTGCAGTCGGCAGAAATCGGCCCACGCACTGTTCGCATCGATATGGTGGGCAAGTAGGATGCCCTGGTCGGAGAGCGCCTCCCAGGCCGCGCGGAGCTCGAAGCGGGCTCGCGCGACGATCGGGCCGTTGTCGTAGAGGAACAGGTCGACGCCGTGCGACGCGCCGAGGAGCTCTCGGAGCCGCTCCTCCGTATTGCCGAGCGCGAGCGTCCAGCGGGAGCGGAGCGCCGGCGCGACGAACTGGCCGACGCCGACGTCCCGGACGCCCGTCGAGCGGCCGGTGGCGGAGCCCGGGCCGAGCGAGGTGAGCTCGCCCGAGCCGTTCGCGTCGAGGGCTGCCAACATCCACGCGGTCGAGTATCCGGGACGAACCCCGGTCTCGACGATCCGATGCGGTCGAGCGGCTCGAACGATCAGGTAGAGGAGGGCCCCCTGCGGGAGCTCGCGGGCAAAAGCGATCCCGGCGCCCCGCTGCAGGAGAAGGTCGGGGAGGTGGCCCTCCTTCAGTTCGCGCCGGAACTGCTGGAGCTCGGTCTCCGAAACGCCGGTCAGATGACGGATCCGGTCGAGCGACGCCTGGCGAAAGAAGAGCATCCGGTGCCGGAGGTCCTTGCGCGCCGCCGGGGAGATCAGGGACGAACGGTGCCCCGAACGGTCGACATACGGGACGGCGTCGCCCGTCAGCGCTCCCGAACCGGTAGATGCAGGGGAGGCGCCCCCGGCGGCTTCGGGAGCTACGACCACGGCGGGAGGAAGGGCTCGTCGGTACTAAAAGCCTCTCGGGAAACCCTCGATTCATCCTAGACGGCCGGAGGGGCACCGGGCGACGCGAGAGACCCGGTGAGCCGCCGGACCAACGAACTCCGAGGCGACGGGGCAACGATCGGCCGCCTTCCGGCCTGGGCTGGGGGACCCCGATGCTCGGGGCGGAGCTCCGGGACCGTGCCACGGAGGTGGGACGGGCGCCGACCGGGCCCACGCGCGACGCACGCGGGACACGCCGGCACCTACCGATGAACCCAGCGCCAGCAAGCAAATTTATACCGACGGTCGTTCGAGGCAGTGGACGGAGCTTCCATGTCGGTTCAAGAAATCGGCGGCGTCAACTTCGACAAGTTCGCCCAAGAGAACGGGGCCGTGGTCATCGATGTCTGGGCTCCCTGGTGCGGTCCGTGCCGGATGGTCTCTCCCGTGGTGGAGCGACTGAGCGAGAAGTACAAAGGCAAGGTCGCGTTCGGAAAGATGAACTCCGACGATAACGGGGAGAAGGCGGGCGCCCTCGGGATCATGAGCATTCCGACGCTCCTCTTCTACAAGCAGGGCAAACTCGTCGACCGGATCGTGGGCGCCTACCCAGAGGACGTCATCGACGAGCACGTTCGCCGATTGCTCTGACTCCTCCGCCCGGGGGACGGGCCCCGGCGCCCGTGGGCGGCCGGTGCGCGCAACGCGCTCCTCCCCGAGACGTTTAGTCCTGCCCGTGCAGGGGGGGCGCCATGAGCGCTTCCCCCGCCGACCTCCAGCTCGCGCGCTACTCGTTCCAGCGCAAGCTCGACGAGATCGCAGCGGCCAAGGGGCGCGCAACCGAACTGATCTCGCTGTACGTCTCTCCCGGGAAGCAGATTTCGGACGTCATCGCGTACCTGCGAAACGAGTACGCCCAGAGCTCGAACATCAAGAGCCGGACGACCCGCAAGAACGTGATGTGGGCGATCGAGTCGCTCATGGGCCGAGTGCGGCAGTTCAAGGAGCCGCCCCAGAACGGCGTAGCGTTCTTCGTCGGGAACAAGGCGATCGGCGCCGACAAGAACGAACCGGTCACGTTCATCGTCGAACCGCCCGAGCCGCTGAACACCTACCTCTACCGGTGCGACTCGAACTTCTTCCTCGACCCGCTGCTCGCGATGGTGCACGAGCCCGACACCTACGGGCTCATCGTGATGGACCGCGCGGAGGCGACCCTGGGGCTCCTCCGGGGCAAGCGCGTCGAGGTGCTGCGGAACAAGCAGTCGCTCGTGCCCAGCAAGCACGGCCGGGGGGGCCAGTCCGCGCACCGGTTCGAGCGGATGATCGAGCACGCGGCCCACGAGTTCTTCGTCCGGATCGGCGACATGTCGACGGAGCTGTTCCTGCCCCTAAAGGAGAACCTGAAGGGGATCCTGGTCGGAGGCCCGGGAGCCACGAAGGAGTACTTCTACAAGGAGAGCTACCTCCAGTACGAGCTCCAGCAGAAGGTCATCCTCCCGCTCTTCGACACGGGCTACACGGACGAGTACGGCCTGAAGGAACTGGTCGAAAAGGCGACGCAGACCCTCCACGGGCTCGAGATCACCGAGGAGAAGCGGATCATCCAACGCCTGCTCAACGAGATCCGCAAGGCGGAGACGGGACTTGCGGCCTACGGACCGGCGGACGTCCTCCACGCGCTCGAGATCGGGGCGGTCGACACGCTGCTCCTCTCCGAGGGCCTTCGCCAGCAGCGCGTCACATTCCGCTGCAGTTCCTGCGCCCAGGAATTCACCCGCACGGTGACCGACGCGGAAGTCGACGCGGTGCTCGACGGCCCGTGTCCGAAATGCGGCCAGCGGTCGCTGACGGAGACATCGACCGAGGACTTCGTAGAGAGCCTGTTCCGGCGCGCGGTCGCTTCCGGGGCCGAAGCGCGGCTCATCTCCGCGGAGAGCGAGGAGGGCGAACTCCTCCAGAAAGCGTTCGGCGGGATCGCCGCCCTCCTGCGGTACCCGGTCGTTTCCCCGAGCGCCGGACGGCTCCGCCCCCCCGCCTAAGGGCCTTTCCGGTAACCCGGGTATCGGGCGGTGCACGCGGCTTAGACCTCACGTGATCTTTGGCGACCTCTTTCTGGAAGCACTCTGTACAGAGGAAGGTGGTCGCGGGAGGGCTCGTCGCCACCACGGCCGTCCACCGTTTTCCCGTGAAGATTCCTCCCTCGTCGGGACTGTCTCCCGGCTTCCCGAGCACGCGATCGGAAACATCGTCCCGACCATCTCCTCAAGGTGATCGTCGAGAGTTTCCGTATCGTCCTGCCCAGCTCCTTTCCCCGGCGTTTCGACATCGCCGGCTCCCCGGCCGACAGGAATCCCCCGGAAGAAAGAGCGCGGGGCACCTACCAGAGCCTCGCGGCCCGGTGGGCGACGAAGGAACACACGAACTCGGCGAGAGCCCGGTAGTTCTCGAGCTTCTTTTCCCAGCGGATGAGCAGTCGCCGAAACCGGTTCATCCACGAGATGGCCCGCTCCACCACCGAGCGGCGGGCCTAGCGCATCGAGTTCCGCTCCATCTGCTTCTGCCCCTCGCCTCGCGCCCGTACCTGGGCCACGAAGTCGTGGGCCTCGAGGATATCGCGCGACTCCGAGCAGTCGTACCTCGGGTCCAAGCACATGTGCCGGGAGGTTCCCCTCCGCGGCCGGATCGGGCGGTTCTCCAGCGTTGCCTCCGCCATCTTGAGGTCGTTGCGATTGGCCCCGGCCACGGCGAGTCGAGGATGACCTCCGCCCCGTCGGTTGGGAGACTTTGCTTGGTGCCCTTCTTCGCCCTCTCGGTAGGATTCGGGCCGGTCTCCTCTCCCCCGAGGGGGGCTTTGGACATGGCACCGTCCATGGACGCTCAGGTCCAGTTGATCCCGCCTCCTCGTCGTAAACTCGGAGTCACTACTGCCCCAGCTTGTGGATGACTCGGGGGGACGCACTCCTGGAACCGTCCGTGAACGGTGGACTTCGGGCCGAAGCAACGGGGCAGTGCGCACCACTCGATGCCCGGGACGGTCACGGTGTAGATCCCCTCCATGAGCGGCCGATCGTCGCTCGGCGGGCGACCGCCCTGGGGCCGTGGAAGATGGGCCGGAAGGACTGCTTGGATCTTCACCCACAGCCCCTCTGGTAAACGGAAGCGTGGCGCGATGGTCACGTCGAGAACGGGGACGGGACTCGGGGAAGCGGCCGTGGAGGGCCGCTCGAGTCCCTACGTCAAGTCAGCGGAGCTCCCCTCGCGTTCGAAGCCCGTTTCCGGATAGGTTCTCAGGCGTCGGACACAAACTCCGTCGCGTCGGACCTTGCGCCAAGGATTTCGGAGTTCGCACCAAAACACAGGTGTACTCCTTTCTCGCCCTTCAAAGTCGATGGGCGGGGGACCGAGACCCCGGAACCCGCTGCACTTCCGTGCAATTTCCGGGCACGCACGCCATCGTAATCGGTCCCTGCGTCCGTCACTGCTTCACGCCGCCCGCCGATGGGTCGCGGTCGCGCTCGTCGGGATGCTCGCCCTCTCCCTCTATGGAACGCTCGTCCCCTCGGCCATCCGATGCGATGCCCCGGGGGCGGTAGGATGTCCCGGCGGCTTCCTCGGCCCGGCGTTCGCCCCCGCGAGCTCGGGAGACCTCTGGTTCGACGTCACGATGTACGACTGGGGATTCTGGGTCGTCGATTCAACGACCGGGGCCAATGAGACGAACGCGTGGAACGTGTTCGAAGGCTGGACCGTCCACGTCAACGCGACGAGCCTCCCACCGGACGCGTCGATCGGGGGCACCGCGTATCACGGGCTGGGGATCGAGCTCAACGCCACCGGCCAGCAGCTCATGTCCCTCGCGGCTCCCGTGGGAAAGTGGGTCTCCGCCGCATTCGTCGCGCCCACCACGCCCTACTTCCATCAGCACATCTGGTGCACGATCTCGTGCGGTCCCGGACACAGTTCGCAGCAGGCCTACATCCTGAACATCATCCCGCCGGTCAACCTCCCCGTCGCTTCGGCGTCGGCCAACACCACCCAGGGTCCGGCCCCGCTCGCGGTCCACTTGAACGGCAACGCGAGTTCGGGGACCGCTCCGTACAACTTCAGCTGGGACTTCGGCGACGGTTCCCCGGCCGCCTACGGACCCTCCGTGAACCACGTCTACACTCTCGGGGGAATCTACTACGCCACCCTGACCATCACGGACGCGAAGGCCAATTCGGGGCGTTCCGCCGTGACGGTCACCGTGCTGTCGAACGCTCCCCTTCGTGCGGCCTTGAGCGCGACGCCGTCTTCGGGACTCGCACCGCTCGGAACATCATTCAGCACCGTGGCGCACGGAGGGACGCCTCCGTACGCGTACACTTGGTCGTACGGCGACGGTCCGGCCGTGACCGGGCCGAACGCGACCACCCACACCTTCACCGCGCCCGGGATCTACGCGGTCGCGGTCACGGTAGCGGACTCCACCGGCGCCATCACGCGCTCCCTGGCCTCGGTCACCATCCGACCGTCCGCGGGTTCCCTCGCCATCACGGTCAACGCCACCGCGTCCTCCGGGGCAGTTCCGTTGCAGACCACGCTCCAGGCGAGCGGCAGCGGCGGGACCAGTCCGTACACGTTCGCCTGGATCCTCGGTGATGGCACGACCGCGAGCGGGCCCTCGGTCTCGCACCTCTACAATCAGACGGGGTCGTACGAGCCCACCGTCTTCGTGACGGATTCGACCGGACGTGCGGGCATCGCCGAGCTCCTCGTAGCCGTCACCCCGGTCAATTCGGGCGGGGGGAACGACGACGCGCCCGCCCCGCCGGCCGCTCCCTCCGCGTCCTCGCTCACCCTCCGAGCGCTGACCTCTCCCTCGGCCGGAGCGCCCCCTCTCGCTACGACGGAGATCGTCTCAATCATGGGCGGCGCGGGAGCGAACGAGTCCGTAACGTGGAGCTTCGGGGACGGTGGGACCGGCACGGGTCAGGTCGTGACTCACACGTTCGCGACCGCCGGCACGTTCAATGTGTCGGTCACGGCGACGGACTCCGGCGGGAACACGGGGACCACATCGACCACCGTCCGCGTCGGAGGATTCTCGATGCAGGCGGTGTTGAACCAGACTTCCGGAGACTCTCCGTTCAGCGTGGCAGCGGCCGTGACCTTGATCGGGGGCGCGGGAACGTACGGCCCCGTGACCTGGAGCTGGGGTGACGGAGGTCAGTCAACGGGCTATGTGGCGAATCACACCTATGGCCCGAACTCGTCGGGCAACTTCACGGTCCGAGCCTCGGTCACCGACTCCTCGGGGGTCTCCGCGAACGCGTCGGTCTCCCTTTCGGTGGCGGGTCCTCCGGTGGCGACGCTCACCGTCTCCCGGCCGACGGGCGGAGGATTGCCGGTCCCGGTCAACCTGACGTTGACCGTCACGGGCGGCAGCGGGGGGTACCCGAGCGAGGTGCTATGGAGCTTCGGGGACCAGACGGGGACCCGAGGGCCCCCCCGGGAGACCCACCTCTACAACCGAACGGGGCACTTCCTCGTGACCGTCGAGACGAACGATAGCGTCGGGCGGGTCGCCGTCGCGCAGGCATGGGTGAACCTCTCCTCCTCCGTGGTCCTTCCGCATCTCACGTCCGGTCCGACCGTCTGGATCTTCACGGGGGTGCCCGACCCCCAGGCCGCGGCCCTCGTCCTCATGGGGCTCGTAGGGGCGACTGGCCTCCTCTTCCTCTACCGGAAGCGAACGGCCCCGAGGAGCAAGTCCCCAACTCGGTCCGCAGGACCGGGCACGCCCTCCCC
>DAIDCO010000051.1 GCA_027309555.1 bacterium | reverse complement strand
GGGGCGGCGGGCGGGGCGGGCCAGTGCTTCAACGTGCGGGCGGGGATTCCCGAGACGACCGGGCTCGAATTCCTCGGGCTGCACCCGATCTAGGCGCTCCATGACGGTCGTGGTCAAGGTCGGGGGCGCCACGGGGAACACGGTCGAGGGGGTCCTCGCCGACCTCGCCTCCCGGCCGGAGTTCGTGCTCGTCCACGGCGGGTCGGCCGAGGTCGACCGCCTGGGAGCGGCGCTGGGGCGCCCCTCGGAGTATTACACCTCCCCGAGCGGGGTCGTGTCGCGCCGGAGCGACCCGGCGCATCTCGAGGTCGTCGTGCTCGCGCTCGCGGGGAAGGTGCAGACGGAGCTCGTGGCCGGCCTCGCCCGACACGGACGCGTGGCGGTCGGCCTCTCGGGGGTCGATGGCGGCCTCCTTCGCGCCCAGCCCAAGGCGGGAGCCCGGGCCCGGATCGACGGCCGGGTCGTCCGGCTCGCCGACGACCGGTCGGGCCGCATCGAGTCGGTCAACGTGCCGCTGCTGCGACTGCTGCTCGATGCGGGTATCGCGCCCGTCGTCGGTCCGCCGGCGGTGACCCCCTCCGGAGAGATCGTCAACGTCGACGCCGACCGCGCGGCTGCGTGCATCGCGGTCGCGCTCGGCGCCGAGGCGCTCCTCCTCCTCACGAACGTCCCGGGACTCCTGCGGGACCTCCGCGACCCCGCGAGCGTGATCCCGTGGGTCCCTCGCGCGGACGTCGAGGCGGCGCTCGCGCTCGCCGAGGGGCGGATGCGGAAGAAGCTCCTCGCCGCACGGGAGGCGGTCGAGGGAGGGGTCCGTACGGTGGTGATCGGTCCGTCGGGGGCGCCGCATCCGGTCGAGAGCGCGCTCCGCGGCGAAGGTACGGTGATCGAGTGAGCGGCCGCCCCGCGGGAGCCTCGCGGGAGTTCGGGGTTCGAGAGGAGTCGCGCCTCGCGCTCGTGCGGGGCCAGGGAGCGCGGTTCTGGGACGCCGAGGGTCGCGCGTACGTCGACCTCGGTGCGACCCATGGGGCCGGCAGCCTCGGATCGGGCCACCCCGACGTCGTGCGAGCGATTACGGAGCAGTCCCACGAGCTCCTCTACCTCGGAAGCGGGTACGCGAACCCGGTTCGGACCGCCTTCCTCGACCGGCTGCTCTCCCTCCTGCCCGACTCCTTCGCACGGGTCTTTCTGTCGAACTCGGGGGCCGAAGCGGTGGAGGCCGCACTCAAGATCGCTCGCAGCGCGACCGGTCGGCCGAAGGTCGTCGCCGCCATGCGGGGATTCCACGGACGCACGATGGGGGCGCTGAGCGCCACATGGCGACGGGAGCTCCGCGAGCCGTTCGAGCCCCTCGTCCCCGGTTTCGTCCACGTCCCGTTTAACGACCCGGCCGCGCTTGACCTAGCGGTGGATCGGTCGACCGCGCTCGTGCTTCTTGAGCCGGTCCAGGGCGAGGGCGGTGTGCACGTCGCCTCGCCCGAGTTCCTCGCGGCCGCCCGCGCGGCGACCGAGCGGACCGGTGCGCTCCTCGCTTTCGACGAGGTCCAGACGGGGATCGCGCGGACCGGACGCCTCTTCGCCTTTGAGCACTCGGGGGTCGTGCCCGACCTCCTCCTCCTCGCGAAATCACTCGCCGGGGGCGTTCCGATCGGGGCGACCGTCACCACCGAGGAGGTCGCTGCGCGCTTCCGCGGCACCCATCACTCCACCTTTGGAGGGACTCCCCTAGCCTGCGCCGCCGGCCTGGCCGCGCTCGAGGCGACGGTCCGGGAGCGCCTCGCCGAGCGGGCGGAGCGGCTCGGCGCGCAGGCGCTCGCACGGCTCTCCTCGCTCGTCCCGCAGCGGGCGCGGGAGCTTCGTGGCCTCGGGCTCCTCCTGGGCCTCGAGCTCCGCGAGAAGGTCGCCCCGTACCTCGCGCGCCTCCAGTCGCGAGGGTTCCTCGCGCTGCCGGCGGGAGCGACCGTGCTACGGCTCCTGCCGCCGCTCGTGATCGCCGAGGAGGACTGGGCGGACGGGCTCAGCGCGATCCTCGAGGTGGTCGGGAATGGATGAGCTCGACGTGCTCGAACGCCTCGTGCGACGCTACAGTCCCTCCCGGCGGGAGACCCCGGCGGTCGGGGAGTTCGTTCGCCTCGCCCGGACGCTCGGCTACGCGGCGCAGGTCGACGCGGCGGGAAACGGAATCGCGTGGCGGGGGCGTGGACGGCCGAAGGTCCTATTCCTGGGCCACATCGACACCGTGGAGGGCGAGTTGCCGGTCCGACGAACCCGCGACCGCCTCTACGGACGGGGCGCCGTCGATGCGAAAGGGCCGCTCGCCGCGGCCCTTCTGGCCGGCCGAGCGGACCCCGGCCCGGGCGAGTACCGGGTCATCGCCGCGGTGGGCGAGGAAACGGACAGCCGGGGAGCTCGTCATCTCCTCGGGCGCTCGAGACCCGACGCGCTCCTGGTCGGGGAGCCGAGCGGTTGGGATGGCGTCACGATCGGATACAAGGGGGAGATCGAGCTCACGGCGACGTTCCGGGCCGCGCGGACCCACCACTCTTCACCATCTCCGACCGCGTCGGACCTCGCCCTCGCCTGGGTCGGTCTCCTGCGGAGGTACGCCGCGGATCATGCGGGCGAATCGCCGTTCCGCTCGCTGACCCTCAAGGTCGTCGGGATGGAGAGCCGACGCCTCGGTGGCACGGAGGTCGCCGCCGTAACGGTGGACCTGCGCCTTCCCCCCGGCCTCGCGACCGACGAGGTCCTCCGCTCGCTCCCTCGGGACCCGGGGCGTCCGTCGATCGAGGTCCGGGTCCGGGTCGAACCGATCGAGGTCAGCCGAACGAACTCGGTCGTGGAGAGCCTGGTCGTCGGAATCCGCGACCTCGGGGCACGTCCGATGCTCTGGCGCAAGGGGGGCACTTCGGACCTCAACCTCGCCGCGCCGGCGTGGGGAGTCCCGGCGGCCGCCTACGGTCCGGGGAACGCCCGGCTCGATCACACGGACCGGGAGTTCGTGTCGCGTAGCGAGCTCAAGCGCTCGGTGGCGGTGCTGACGCGGGCCCTCGTCCGACTGAGATCGGGCGCGCTCACTCCTCGAGGAGGGGTCGAGGGTGCTTGAGGAAGTCGCCGTGCTCGAGCTCCCGCATCGCCTGGAGGAGCTCGTCCGGGCGATTCATGACGATCGGTCCGTACCACGCGACGGGCTCGTGGAGGGGACGGCCCGAGACGAGGAGGAGACGCACCCCGGCGTCCGCGGCGGACAGCCGAACCTCCTCGCCGGGCCCGAAGAGGACCGTCTCCCCCGACGCCACCGGCTTCGGGTCGGTCCCCTCGAACGTAGCGCTCCCCTCGATGCCGTGGGCGAAGACCGTGAACCCCGGGGCCGTGGGAAGCTCGAAGGAACCGCCGGGGGGCACGCGGACGTCGAGGTACGTCGGGTCGACCGAGAGGCCGCGCACTGGTCCCTCGGCCTTCTCGTAGGTTCCCGCGACGACCTTGACCCGGTCGCCCGCGTCCGTCGTGACCTCGGGGATCTCCCCGGCCGTCAGGCCGCGATAGGCCGGCACGCTCATCTTCTCCTTCGCCGGAAGATTGACCCACAGCTGGAAGCCGCTCATCGTCCCCTCGGTCCGTTGGGGCATCTCCTGGTGGATGATCCCGCTCCCCGAGTTCATCCACTGGACATCGCCCGAGTCGATGACGCCGGAGTTTCCCAGGGTGTCGCCGTGAGCCACCCTCCCGTTGAGCACGTAGGTGACCGTCTCGATCCCACGATGCGGGTGCCACGGGAACCCCGCAAGGTAGTCCTTGGGATCGGTCGAGCCGAACCGGTCGAGAAGCAGGAACGGGTCGAATAGCGGGACCTCGTTGTTCGAGAACGAGCGCCGAAGACGCACCCCGGCGCCTTCGAGGGTCGGAATGCCCGGGAATCGGTGGACGATGGATCGTGTCGGGTCGGTCATTGACGTTACCTTGAGTTATCCAATTAATTTGGGTAACTTAAAGTCGCCGGCACATCCGGGTAACCGCTTCCGACCTCCGTGAGCCCCGGATTGGTGCCAGGGGCGCGGTTTCCTGCCCCCGATTTCTGGGGGTGGCGCTCCGAGGCTTCTCGAGAACGGAATCCCTTGCGAGGACCGCGGCTTCCGCACGGAGAGCGATCTCGACCGGCGCTCCGAAGCGGTCCGCGAGCGCGCGGGCGCGCTCGGGGTCTCGGTCCCAGACGAGGAGGCGTCGGACCGCTCCTCGCACGCAGGGCATCGCGCGCGCGTGCGCCTCCGCCTGCGCGCCGCTGCCGAGAAGGGCCACGGTGACCGCGTCGGGCCGGGCCAGGACTCTCGTCGCGAGCGCGCTGACCGCGGCCGTGCGGATCGCGGTGAGCGCGCACGCATCGAGGAGCGCGACCGGGGTGGCTTCGACCGGGTCGAAAAGGGCGACGCGGCCTTAGTGGGATGGTCGGCCTCGTTCTCGATTTTCCCGGACCATGGTGATCAGTTTGACTCCCCGGATCTCGGGGTGCTTCGACCCGCCGGGCATCTTCCCTAGGAGGGCCGAGCGGTCGGGGATCGATAGAACGCTCCGCAGAGGTCGCGTCACCGTCCCCCGCGAGAGCTCGCGAAACGCTTCCGCCATCCTATCGTTGCAGTGAGGGAATCCCAGGAGCTCCCGGACGTCCTTTCCTTCGAGAACGAGGAGCGACATCGGTCCGAATGCGGGGGGCTCGGGAGGACGCCGAACCGTTGAAAAGGGTTCGGACCTGTACCGGAGGCCTACCCTCCCGGAGGGGCTCTCTCGGACGGCCCGGACCAGGGAACGACCGGTGGGCTCGCTCGGACCGGACCCGCGGGCCGCTCTCCCGAGGCTCGAGAGCGATGGGCGTGCCGGCACGTGGGCGGTGATCTCCCCCGGGACCCCGCTCGTGCCCCGCTTCCCGCCTTCGGGTTCGAAAGTGGGCGTGGTTCGTACCAACGCGATTAAACTCCCGGCGGGGTCGTTTCGCGGTCCGTTCCATCATGTCTTCTGGGGAAGCGCCGAAGACCCGCACGATCGGTGTCGAGACCGTGGGCCGGTTCGGACGTCCGGCTGCGGGGGCGAAAGCACGGGCCACGCCCGACCGGCCCGAGCTCATGGCCTTCGAGTGCTCGCTGGCCACCGCGTCGCTCGACGCCCTTGAGTCGCTGGACACGCGCTTCGCTCCCGAACGGGTGTCGGGGTTCTTCGAGGGTACGGCGGAGATCGGGGAGCTCGTCGTACTGCGGACCTGCCATCGGTTCGAGTTGTACTGCTGGAGTTCGGCGCCGGAGAGGCTTTCGGAACGGCTCGGAGCCGAGCTCGATCCGGGCGCCGAGTGGCGTGTTCGACGCGCGGAGGACGCCGTGCGGCACCTCTTCCGCGTGGCCGCCGGTCTCGAGTCGACGGCTCTCGGGGAGCGAGAGGTCCGAGATCAGGTCCGTGCCGCGGCAGCGCATGTCTACAGTCGACACCCTCGTCCCGTCCTTCGCCCTCTCCTCCTCGGGGCGGTGGCGGCCGCGGAGGCCTCCGCGCCGCGAGTGCCGAAGAACCGTTCCATCGCCGCACTCGCGGCCGCGCGGGTGCTCGAAGAGGCGGCCCAGCCGTTCCCGAGGGTTCTGGTGGTGGGGAGTGGCATCGTGGGGCGCGGGGTCGCGGAACAGCTGGCCCCCTACGGGCGCGTGACGCTCGTTTACCGGACTCGGCCCCCCGACGCCGGATTCCTCCGTGCTACGGACGCCCGCGCCGTCCCGTGGGCGAGCCTCCCCGAGGAGCTTCCGCTCGCCGACGTGGTCGTCACCGCCGTGAAGACCGCGGGGCGGATTCTCGGGCCGGCCGAGCTCGGCTCGCGCCGACGTCCCCTGGTCGTGATCGACCTAGGACTTCCGCGGAACGTGGACCCCGCGCTGCGGAACGAGGGCGCGTTGCGCTTGGTCGACCTCGAGGGCCTCCGCGCCCGGAGCCCGCCGGCCCCCCTCACGGAGGTGGAGGAGCGAGTCGCGTCGGAGGCCGCGCTCGCGTACCGAGAGGTCGCAGCCGCCAGTTTCGAGGCCTGGGTCGACGAGTTCCGCCGCGGGTCCGAACGGACCCGTCGCGAGCTGCTCGCCGAGTCCGAACGGTCACTGGCCGAGCTCACCCCCTCTCAGCGAGAGGCCGTCGAGCGCCTCACCCGACGTCTCGCGGCGCGACTTCTCGCGGGCCCTACGGAAGGACTCCGTGCCATCCCTCCCGGGGCCGAGGGCGACGAACGTCGCCGCTGGGCGTGGGAGCTTCTACGGGCCTGCGCCCCGCGGTCGTGAGCGAGACGATCCGGGTCGGTACGCGGGGCAGCGTACTGGCCTTGCGCCAGACCGAGATCGTGGTGACGGCGCTGCGTCGTCGGTTCCCGGGGTCGGAGTTCCGCGCGGTCCCGATCGTCACCCAAGGGGACCGGACGAAACGTCGCAGCCGGGACCTCGACTTCACCGACGCGATCGACCGAGCGCTCGAGGCGGGCGAGGTCGATATCGCGGTCCACAGTACGAAGGACCTTCCGGTCCGGCCGATGCGTCAGGTCCGCGTGGCGGCCTTCCTCCCTCGCGGCGACCCCCGAGACTGTCTGGTCTTGCGGGAGGCGTCCGGGCTCCGGGACCTGCCACCCGGCGCGCGCATCGGATCGAGCAGCCCTCGGCGACGGGCGCAGCTTCTGCGGGCGCGCAACGACCTCGCGGTCGTGGAGATCCGAGGGAACGTCGATACGCGCCTTTCCCAGGTACGGAGCGGCGCGGTCGACGGCGCGATCCTTGCCGCCGCCGGCCTCTCCCGCATCGGCCGGTGGGCGGAGGTGACGGAGTTCCTCGACCGGCGCGCCTTTCTTCCCGCCCCCGGTCAGGGGGCGCTCGCGGTCGAGACCCGTGCCTCGGACCGCGCGCTCGCATCGCAGGTCGCTGCGCTCGATCACTCCCCGACCCGAGCGGCGGTCGGAGCCGAGCGGGCCTTCGTCGAGGGGGTCGGGGGGAATTGCGATACCCCGCTCGGGGCCCTCGCGAGGCTCTCGCGCGGTGAGCTCGTCCTTCGCGCCGAGCTCCTGTCTCCCGAGGGTCGCCGCTCCGTCCGCGGGGAGCGACGCGGGGCCGCCGCTTCCGCCGCCGCGGTGGGGCGAGCCCTAGCCCGCGACCTCCTCGCGGCGGGCGGAGCGGAGATACTCGCGCGGCGACCCCGGGGGTGAGGAAGATCCCGAAGGTCCTCACTCAGCGCCGTCGGGTCGCCATCATCGGGAGCCCCGAAACGCTCTTGGGTGCGGAGCGGGGTCTGCGACGAAGCGGGATCCGGGTCGACCGGATCCCCGTGTTCCGGTATGTGCCGACTCCCCGAGCTCCGCTGCGCCGATCCCTCGCGAAATTCGGCCCGTACGATGTGCTGCTCCTCACGAGCAAGGAGTCGGTCCGAGTGATGGCCGGCCTGGGGGTTCTGCGGGCCCGCGGCCGGGTTCGGTACGATCCCGAGATTTTCGTGGCGGGACCGGCGACGGCCCGCGCCCTCGCCGCGTTCGGTCGGATCGTGACGTGGCGGGCAGCGGGAGGTCTAGGCCGTGCGGCGGCCGAGCCGCTCGCGCACCGACCGCCACTGCGGGTCGTCTATCCTCGCTCGGACCGCGCCGGCCCGTCGCTCGCGCGCCGGCTTCGGCGTCACGGTCATACCGTTCTCGACCTCGTGGCATATCGGGTCGCCCCGGTGGTACGGCCGACCCGGCCGATGGCCGAGCGACTCCGCCGAGCTCGATGCGTGCTGGTCACCAGCCCGTCCGCGCTCTCCTATCTGCGGCGGAGCCTCGGGCCGTCCGCGTTCGGAGAGCTGCGCCGTCGCGCTGGACTCGTAGTTCTGGGCACGACGAGCGCCCGGGCAGCGCGGGGCCACGGGTTCCGCGGAGTCCGAATCGTTCCCGAGGTATCGGGGACGGCGGTCCGAGACTTCCTCCTCGCGGAGATGGCCCATGGCGACTGAGCCTGGCGGGCGCCCGGACCGCCCGCGACGTCTCCGGAGGACGCCGGCGCTTCGGGACTGGGTGGCGGAGTCGGGCCTCGCCGTCCGTCAGCTCGTGTTCCCGATCTTCGTTCGCCCCGGGCGGGGACCCCCCGAGAGTGTCCCCTCGATGCCGGGCGTGGAACGCCGATCCGTCGAGGACGCCGTTCGTCTCGCGACGGCCGCGGTCGACGACGGGATCGGCGCGGTACTGTTCTTCGGTCTCCCGCGCCACAAGGACGCCTTCGGCCGAGAAGCGAGCGCGCCGGACGGGGCGGTCCCGCGAGCGGTGCGCGCGACCAAGGACGCACGGCCGGGGGCGATCGTGGCGACCGACGTCTGCTTGTGCGCGTACACCTCGCACGGTCATTGCGGCGTGCTACGGAACGGGGAGGTGGACAACGACGCCACCCTGCCCCTTCTGGCCCGGGTGGCGCTCGTGCACGCCCGGGCCGGGGCGGACGTCGTCGCGCCGAGCGCGATGATGGACCATCAGGTCGCCGCGATCCGTTCTCGTCTGGACGCCGAGGGGTTCTCGCATACGGCCATCCTCGCCTACGCGGCGAAGTACGCGTCGGCCTTCTACGGGCCGTTCCGCGAGGCCGCGGATTCCGCCCCTGCCGTCGGGGACCGACGCGGGTACCAGCTGGACCCTCGGAACGCGCGGGAGGCGCTCCGGGAGATCGCGACCGACCTCGAGGAAGGGGCGGACATCGCGATGGTGAAGCCCGCCCTCCCCTCGCTCGACGTGCTCGCGCGGGCCCGGTCCCGGTTCGACGCCCCCCTCGCGGCCTATCAGGTGAGCGGAGAGTACGCGATGATCAAGGCGGCCGCGGCGCGCGGCTGGGTCGACGAACCCGCGATCGTCCGGGAATCGCTCGGCGCGATCCACCGTGCGGGGGCCGACCTGATCGTGACCTACTTCGCCCGAGCGGTTGCGGCGTGGGAACGAGGAGAGCCGTGAGCGGCCCGGCGGGATCGGGTCGGGAGGAGGCGTCCGGGCCGCGGGATTTCATCAAGTACACCCTGCTCCACCTGCGACCGGAGTGGCGGCGGCTCCCGGCGTCCGAACGAGCCGAGGGCCGGGAGGCGCTGGTGCGGATTCTCGAGGCGCCGGCACCGGACCTGCTGCTACGCACCTACTCGCTCGTCGGCACCACGGCCCGGGCGGAGATGCTCCTGTGGCTCATCGCGCCCCGACTCGAGCCGATCCAGGAGTTCCACGCCCGCGTCGCGGGCACTGCGGTCGGCGGCTACCTCGACATCGCGTATTCCTACCTCGGCATGGCCCGGCGCTCGGAGTACCTTCGCGGCCACGCCCACGACGGCCAGGAGGGCGGCTCGAGCCGTCCGCGCCCGCACGACCTGCCGTACCTCGTCATCTATCCGCTCGTGAAGAAACGCGAGTGGTACGGGCTCCCGTTCGAGGAGCGACGCCGCATCATGGGCGAGCATTTCCGCATCGGCCACCGGTTCCCGAAGGTCCAGATCCACACGGGCTACTCCTTCGGGATCGACGACGCCGAGTTCATCCTCGCGTTCGAGACGGACTCCGTCGCGGAGTTTCTCGACCTGGTCGCCGCGCTCCGTTCCTCCGAGGCGAGTCGCTACACCCTCACCGAGACCCCGATCTTCACGGCCTCGCACGTCGAACCTCGGCGCTTGATCGAGCTCGCCGAGGGGATCGCGTGACGATCGGCTCGGCCGGCCCGAGATCGCGCGCGCTCTTTCGTCGGGCCGAGCGCGTGCTCGTCGGCGGCGTCGACTCCCCGGTCCGGTCCTTTACCGCCGTCGGAGGAACCCCGGTGTTCTTCGCGGGGGGCCGGGGAGCCTACCTCGACGACGTGGATGGTCGTCGGTACCTCGACCTCGTCGGTTCCTGGGGGGCGAACCTGCTCGGGAACGCCCCGCGCGCGGTCGTGGAGGCAGTGCGGCGGACCGCCCTGCGAGGGCTCTCCTTCGGCGCCCCTTCACCGCTCGAACACGAGCTCGCCGAACGGATCCGGTCGGCGATCCCCGAGATGGAGCGGCTCCGCTTCGTGAGCTCGGGAACCGAAGCGACGATGTCGGCGGTGCGACTCGCCCGCGGATTCACCGGCCGCCCCAAGGTGGTCAAGTTCGCGGGTGGTTATCACGGGCACTCGGACGGCCTGCTCGCGAGCGCGGGCTCGGGGCCCGCGACCGCGTCCCTGCCGGATTCGGCCGGGGTCCCCGTAGGCATCGTGCGCGACACGCTCGTGGTCCCGTACAACGATCTCGACGCGCTTACGGCCTGCTTCGAACGCCGGTCCGAAGAGATCGCGGCGGTACTGGTCGAACCGGTCGCGGGCAACATGGGGGTCGTTCCCCCGGCCCCTGGTTTTCTGCGCGGACTCGGACGGGTCGCCCGACGCTACGGGGCCCTCGTGCTCGCCGACGAGGTGATCACGGGATTCCGGCTGCGTCGCGGCGCCGCGATATCGAGCCTCGGGGGCCGGGCCGACCTCGTGACGCTCGGGAAGGTGATCGGAGGCGGATTACCGATCGGTGCGTACGGCGGGCGACGAGAGATCCTCGAGCATCTGGCTCCGCTCGGCGACGTATACCAGGCCGGCACCCTCTCGGGCCACCCGCTCGCCATGGCCGCGGGGGCAGCCATGCTCGACGAGTTGCGAGCGGCCCGGTATCTCCGCCTCGAGCGCACGAGCCAGGAGCTTGCGCACCGCCTCGAATCGATGGCGACCGAGGAGGGGGCGACGCCGTTCCGCATTCAGCGGGTAGGGTCGATGCTCGGGTTGTTCTTCACCGACGGCCCGGTCACGGACGAGGCGAGCGCGCGCCGGGTCGATCGCGGCCGCTACGCGCGATTCTTCCACGCCGCCCTCCGAGGCGGGGTCGCCCTTCCCCCATCGCCCCTCGAGACCACGTTCGTGTCGATGGCGATCACGGCCCGGGACATCAATCGGGCGGTTCCCGCGTTCCGCAGGGCGTTCCGCGCGAGCAGGAAGGGCTCGGCGTGATGCGCGAGCGCTTCCTCCGCGCGCTGCGCGGCGAGCCCGTCGACACCACTCCGATCTGGCTGATGCGCCAGGCGGGGCGATACCTTCCGGGCTACCGGGCGCTTCGCGAGCGGCACTCGATCCTCGAGATCGCGCGCACTCCCGAGCTCTCGGCAGAGGCGGCGCTCGAACCCCTGCGCCTCTTCGACCTCGACGCCGGGGTGGTCTTCGCCGACATCAGCCTTCCGCTCACGGGCCTCGGGGTCGACTTCCGCATCGACCCGGGGAAGGGCCCCGTCGTGCCGCATCCGATCCGTTCGGAGGAGGACGTCCGTGGGCTCACACCGTTCGACCCCCGCTCGGTGGGATTCGTGGCGGAGTCGATCCGACGATTCTGCGCCGAGGAGCGCGAGCGGCCGATCGTCGGTTTCGCGGGAGCGCCGTTCACGCTGGCGGCCTACCTCGTCGACGGCGGTGCCTCCCGGGAGCATCCGGAAACCCGGCGACTCCTGTACTCCGCGCCCGAGCGCTTCGACCGTTTGCTGGACACCCTCACGGAGATGACGATCCGCTATCTCACCCTGCAGGCTCGAGCGGGCGCGCACGCCCTCCAGTTGTTCGACACCTGGGCGGGTCTCCTGCCCCCGGGCGAGTTCGTCCGCCACGTGCGTCCGGGCCTCCAGAGGATCTTCGAAGCGATGCGCTCGACCGGATGCCCCACCATCTACTTCTCGACCGGCTCCGCCCACCTGCTCTCGACGTTCGGCGAGCTCGGTGCGGACGCGCTCGGGGTCGACTGGAGAGTGCCCCTCGGGGAGGTTCGGGCCCGGGTCCCGGGACTTGCGCTCCAGGGGAACCTCGATCCGGCCGCCCTCCTCGGTCCGCGCAAGCGGTACCTCGCGGCCGCGCGCGAGGTGCTCGACGAGATCCCGGATCGACGCGCGCACGTTTTCAACCTCGGCCACGGGATCCTGCCCGAGACTCCGCCCGAGGCTGTGGAGGCGCTCGTCGAGTTCGTCCACGGGCATGGCCGGCGCCGGGGGTCCGTCGGAGCTCGGCGACGGGCGGCGTAGCGTGGGCGGTCCTTTGGATGCGGTACGGCAGCGCCGGCCGGCCCTAGGAGTTCGGAGAGCGTCCCGTCGATGGGATAGGTCATCCACCGACCGAGGAAAAGGAGGCGGAGTACCGTCGGCGCTTCGCCCTCATCGATGGGCCAGCCCCCGTCGCATCGTCGGATCGCTGCGGGAGAAGCGCTCGCGTCGTCTCGCCTCCGACGGAGACGAGGAGCCCGTCTCGCTTGGAATGAGACACCGAAGCCGAACGGTGCGGAGGTCGGGCCCGGGGTCGTCCGAGACGGCGGCGACCGGCTCGTCAGGATCCCGCTCTCGCTGTGTGCCTCCGCTGGGATCCTCGCACCGTGCCGAGCCGCGCTCGAGCGCGGTCGTCGGGCGGCCACGCGCGCCTCTCGTGTCGACCTCGGGACCCCGTCACGCCTCGACCCGCGTTCAGGGTGCGGGCCACACGGCCGGGTCGTGGCTCAACCCCGACATCACCGAGCACATTGGCGAGGCGAAGCGGGCGGCTCTCCCTCCGTGCGGGTGGTTTCGTTCGGTTTCGTCTTCGACCATCTCGAGGTTCTCTACAACCACGGCATCGGGATGCGCGAATTCGCCGAGACGCGTGACGTGCGCTGCCCTCGCGTGCCGCAGCCGAACGACGCGAGGACTTCGTGGAGTCGCTGCGGAACGTGGGGGGCCGCCCGAGCGCCTGGGCGCTCCCGAACCGGCATAGCCTGAGCGGGCACGTTCGTTCGACAGGGAGGTTCGGGTCGGGTGTTCCGCCGCCTCCACGAGGGTTTAAGTCGCGGAGGATGCACCGCTGTCCGGGCCGGAGCACCCCGCTCTAGGAGCGTGTTGCACAGCGACGGCTTGTCCCTGACGTGAACTCTGACGGAGGTACTATGGCTAGCCTCGTCATCGGGAGGTCATGGCGGATGCCCCTTCGGCGAACTTCCGACGCTACGACCCGCATCAGAACCTCCTGCTGTCTCCGAACCTCAACGAGTGGCTCCCCGAGGGCCACCTGGCCCGCTTCATCAGCGAGCTCGTCGAGAAGAAGATCGACCTGACTCCCTTCACCCAAGGCTACGACAACGCCGCGGGGGGGAACCTCGCCTTCCACCCGGCGCTCCTGCTGAAGCTCTGGCTCTACGGCTACTGTGTCGGGGTCCCCTCCTCCCGGAAGGTGGCCCGCGCCACCCTCGAGGATGTCGCCTTCCGGTGGCTCGCCACCGATCAGCACCCGACCTACTCCACCCTCTCGAGGTTCCGGGAACGGAACCTCGCGAACTTCCACACCCTCTTCCTCCAGGTCCTGAAGCTTTGTCAGGAAGCCGACCTCATCGGCGGAACGCGCATGGCCTTGGACGGGACGAAGGTGAAGGCCAACGCCTCCAAGCACCGGGCGATGAGCCACGGCAAGATGCTCGAGAAGGAGAAGCAGCTCGACGAGGAACTGCGGAAGAGCATCGAGGAGTACTTCCGCAAGGTGGCCGAGAACGACGCGGAGGAGGACCGGAAGTTCGGGAAAGGAAACAATC
>DAIDCO010000050.1:13559-13842 GCA_027309555.1 bacterium | reverse complement strand
CTCCTGGACCTCCTGGATCATCGCGGAGGGGTCGAACTGGTCGCTCTTCACCCGATCGAGGAGGCCCGTGAGCCACCGTACGACCGTCTCCTCTCGCTCGAGGATGGGCGCGATCGCACCCGCGTCGGGAGCACGGGTCGGTCCACCGGCCGCTTCGGGGATCCTCGGGGCGGAGGCGAGCGGCGTCGCCATAGGGGCGGCGGTCGGCTCGGAAGTGCGAATCCACTCCTCCATCGCCCGGTCGTCGCCGTCGACCCACTTGCGCAGGACCGCGGCCGACTCC
>DAIDCO010000050.1:0-13549 GCA_027309555.1 bacterium | reverse complement strand
GGCGCACGCTCGTCGCCCAGCGCTCGACGATGCCCTCCGCGTCGACGCCGTTGCCGCCCGCGGAGGCTTCGGGGGTCGGGGGGGTGCCCGGCCGGATCCGTGCCACCTCCTCGGCGGGCACGCCGGCCTGTTCGAGAGCGATCGGGGCAGCCGCCCGGACCTCCTCGGCGGACGTGAACCCCGCTCGGAGCAGTCGTTCCGCCGTCTGGGGGACCACGCCGAGCGCGTGGGCGAGGTCGGTCGCCCGGGTCGAGGTCGAGACGAGGGGCTGCGGGGTCGCGCTATCGGCCGAGCCGTCCATGGAATAGGGAATGTACAAGCCGCACCCCGGGTCTTAACAGTTCAGTTAGACGGCTGGCGATTCCCGGCAGGTTCGGGGAGGCGGGGCGTCGACCCGGTGCCCGCGTCCCCGGCCGGTCCCGCCACGGCCTAAATACCGAGACGCGTAAGGGAGACGTGGACCTTCTCGAGCGCGTCGGGCGGGTCGTGCGGAATGCCCAAGAGGTGCTCACTCCCGAGGAGGTGCGGGCCCTCTTCGAGCGCGAGGCACGTCCCAAAGCGTACATCGGATTCGAACCGTCCGGGCCGTTGACGGTCGCGCACCTCATCACCGCCCGCAAGCTCCGCGACCTTGCGGAGGCCGGTTGCGACGTGACGGTCTTCCTCGCCGACTGGCACGCATGGATCAACGACAAGCTCGACGGGGACCTCGAGCGGATTCGTGCCTCGGGCCGCTACATGCAGGCCGCCTTCTCGGCGCTCGGCGCCGACCCCGACCGGGTGCGCTACCGCTGGGCGAGCGAGCTCAGCGGCTCCTCCGACTATTGGGCCCGGGTCGTGCGCGTCGCGAAGGCGACGAGCCTCGCCCGCACGAAGCGCGCGATGTCGATCATGGGCCGGGGCGAGGAGGAGTCGAATCTCGATACCTCCCGCCTCTTCTACCCCGCGATGCAAGCGGCCGACATCTTCGAGCTGCCGGTCGAGCTTGCCTACGGCGGGATGGACCAGCGCCGGGCGCACGTCCTCGCCCGCGAGGTCGCCCACCACTACCACTGGCCGGTGCCGGTGGCGATCCACACGCCGCTCCTCTCCTCTCTCAAGGGCGGGGGCCGGATGGACCCGTCCAGCGGAACCACCGAGGCGAAGATGTCGAAGTCGGACCCCGGGACCGCGATCGCGATCACGGCCGACGCCCCCGAGATCGCCCGTCGGCTCGCCGCGGCGTTCTGTCCCGCCCGCCAGGTCGAGGGCAACCCGGTCGTCGAGGCGGCGCGCTTTGTCGTCTTTCCCTGGGAAGGTCGGCTCCGGATCGAGCGCGCGGAGAAGCACGGCGGACCGGTCGAGTTCCCCGACGACGCCGCGTTCGTGGCGGCCTGGTCGGAGGGCCGCGTGCATCCCCAGGACCTGAAGAACGCGGTCGCCGGGGCGCTCGACCGGCTCGTCGCCCCCGCCCGGCAGTTCTTTTCCGACCATCCCGACCTCGGACCGGGCTCGTTCCTCCCGGCCGTGCGGACCGAACCGTGAGCGCTCCGAGGGCGCCGGCCCGCGGGACGCTCGCGCCCCCGGGGCACCGTCCCCTCGGGCCGAACGGTTCGGCGCCCGCGGTCGCTTCGGGGTCTTCGTCCACGAGTTCTTCGGTCGGGACGGCTACGTCCGCTCGGTCGCCGCCTCCCTCGCCTCCGAGGGGTACGTCGCCGCTGCGGCCGACCTCTACGACGGTCGGTACGCCGCGTCGCTCGAAGCCGCCTTCGCCCTATGCGGGGCGCTCACCGAGTCCCGGGTGCGCGAGAAGCTCGACGACGCGCGGTCGGCCCTCGCCGAGCGGCTCCCGACGCCCGCCCGCGTTGGGGCGCTCGGGTTCTGCATAGGGGGAGGGTACCCCCTCCTCGGGGCGTGTCGACGGCCGTACGACTTTGCCGTCACCTACTACGGGCGGATCGACCGGGCGGAGGAGATTGCGGGAGCGAGCGGTCCGGTGCTGCTCCGGCTCGCCTCCGAGGACGAGCGGATCACGCCGTGGGCGTTCGCCGAGATGCTGCCGGCGGCGCGGCGGGCGGGGCGACGTGTCTCCACCGAGCTCTACCCCGGCGTGCGCCCTGCCTTCCACCGACCCGGCTGGGAAGGGCACGACGCGGCCGCCGCCGCGGACGCCGGGCATCGGACCCTCTCGTTCCTCGCGGCGTCCGCGCCTACCTAGCGGGCTCCCGCCGCCGCGGCGGCATCCTTAAGTATCTCGGTTCCTCCGACCGGCCCCACCCGTGAGCCGAGGACCCCCTTCGGGGGTTCCGCTGACGCGAGGAACCATGGCGCGACCGATTTACGTGCGATTCGAAACCCCGAACGACGTCGCCGACAAGGCCCTGCAGCTCGTGCAGGTCGCGAGCGAGACCGGGAAGATCCGGGTCGGGACGAACGAAGTGACGAAATCGAGCGAGCGCGGCGAGGCGAAGCTCGTCGTGATGGCGGAGGACGTCGACCCGGTCGAGATCCTGGTCCACATCCCGATGCTCTGCGAGGAGAAGCGCATTCCGTACCTGTACGTGCCGAAGAAGCAGCGGCTCGGCCAATCGGCCGGGCTCTCGAAGTCCGCCGCAAGCGTCGCGGTCGTGGAGGCCGGCGAGGCAAAGGGTCTGCTCGAGGAGCTCGCATCGACGTTCCCGACGCTGAAGAAGTAGGCGGCGGGAGGAGGCCCGAGAGATGGCGGAGGAGAAGGGCTCGCCGGCGGAGGTCGTCGAGCTCGTCGGCCGGACCGGCATGGCGGGCGAGGCGACCCAGGTGAAGGTCCGCGTCCTGGCGGGCCGAGACCGGGGCAAGATCATCACGCGGAACGTGGCGGGACCGATCCGGCTCGGGGACGTCCTGATCCTGCGAGAGACGGCGCGCGAGGCGCGCAAGCTCTCCGTCCGCTAGCGAGGCTTCGATGGTCGTCAAGCGCCAGTGCTCGTTCTGCGCCTCGGAGATCGAGCCGGGCACCGGTTGGATGTTCGTCAAGCGCGACGGGACCGTCTTCCACTTCTGCTCCTCTTCTTGCCGGAAGCAACAGCTCCATCTCGGTCGCGTCGGCCACCGCTTCAAGTGGACCCGGGCGCACGCGCTCCGGGTCGCGGCCGACCGCTCCTCGTCCGAACGCGCCACGAAAGCGGCCTCGCCGGCCGCCAGAGCCCGGGTTCGCCGGGCGCCCCCAGCCCCGGCGGCTCCGGCGGCGGCCGCCCCCGCACCCGAGCCCGAGGCCCCGTCGGACGCCGCTCCCTTGGCGTCCGCTCCGGTACGCACGGTCGCGGAGACCCCGACCGCCGCGGCGAAGCCACGGAGCCGGCCGCGCAAGAAGCCGGCGACGGCGCCCGCGAAAAAGAACTAGCCGTCCGGGCCGAGATCTCGGTCTCGTCGACCCGTGGGCTCCACGGTCGGTCCCAACTCGAGGATCGGGACCTTTCGGGCATCCGGGCCCGCGTCAGCGCGCGGGAATCGGAGGCCCCATCATCGACGGACTTCCGCCCGTTCGAGGGGAGAGAACCCTCGACGCTCGGGGATGCGCGCGAAGCGCACGGAATGGCGTACGTATGATTCGTTCGTTCGTTCGGTCGCGAGTAGAACGGAATCGGTAAACCCTTCCGCGACGCGTCGCCGAGCCGATGGCCGAGGCCGACGGTTGGAGCTCTCCCTCCGACCTCGCGGACTACGCGTACTGTCCGCGATCGCATTGGTACCGCCGGCATCCTCCCGCGGGCGGGCCGAGCCCGGCGGCCGTGGCTCGGAGCCGGGCCGGTATCCGCTACCATCGTCGGGTCCTCTCTGCCGAGCGCACTCGCTCCCAGCGGGGCGCGACGTACTGGGCGGGACTCCTCCTCGGTCTCGCGCTCCTCGCGATGGCGCTCCTATGGACCTTGCGGTTCTGAACGGTCCTTGGCCCGCGCTCGCGCTCGCCGCGGCCGGGCTCGCCCTCGCCGTCTGGGCGGCCCGGGCGCTCTCCTCCCGACGTGCGGACGACCGTCTCGGCGCGCTCCGGGCCGTCGACGCCGGTGCGCCGGCGGTACTGCGCTCCTACCGTTACCGCCTTCAGGGCCGTCCGGACGTCCTGCGGGAGCTGCCCGACGGCCGGATCGTCCCGGTCGAGGTCAAGAGCCGTGCGACTCCCTCGCGGGGACCGACCCGGTCCCATCGGATACAGGTCTGGGCGTACTGCCTGCTCCTCGAGGAGACGACCGGGCGCGCTCCCCCGTTCGGCGTGCTGCGCTACGCGGACGGGGAGTTCCGGATCCGGTGGGATGGCCCGGCGCGGGCCGAGCTCCTCGCCTTGCGCCGGGAGATCGACCGCCCGTACGACGGCCGGGCGACGCCCTCCCGCGAACGCTGTGCGCGCTGTCCGTGGGCGGCCGGGTGCGATGCGCGCTTCAGGAGCCCGCGCTAGGGTGCGGGCGCCGCGTTGCGGAACGTCCAGTAGACCTCGGTGCGGTACGGCATCTCGAGGACCGGCCGACCCCGAGTCGTCGGGTCCCGGTCGAGGATCGCCCGGACCTCCCGGGCGACCTGGTAGCGCTCTGCGGCCGGGAGCACCGCGATCACGCTCACGGAGAGGACGCGCGCGACGAAGGCCTCCCGCGGGGCCCGCTGGATGTATCCGAAGGTCCGGGCGCGGATCGGGCCGAACCGGCTTCGGGCGTCGTCGAACCCCGCGCGCCAACGTCGGTCGCGGCTGCGGGGGATCCGCTCGGAGTACCGGTACCGTTCGAGAAGCTCGGTCAACCGACGGGACCAGCCCACCGACTCGTCCCGGAGGTTCCAGACGAGGCCGAGCCCCCCGCCGGGCCGGAGGACCCGGGCGATCTCGCGCAGCGCGGGCCTCGGGCGGAACCAATGGAACGCCTGCGCGACGACCACGGCGTCCGCGAAGCCGTCCGGTAGCGGGATCCTCTCGGCCGCACCGGCGAGCACCGGGACGTCGGGAACGGTGCGTGCGAAGACCCGCCGCATCCCCGATACCGGCTCGACCGCGACGCGGGCCGCGCCGAGCGGGGCGAGCGCGCGAGTGAACTTGCCGGTGCCGCTCCCGAGCTCCACGACCGTGGTCCCCCGCCGGAGGTGGAGCCGGCGGCCGAGGTGAAGGACCGCGGCCGTCGGATAGTCGGGCCGTCCGCGCTCGTACGTGACCGCCGCGCGGTCGAACCCTCGTACGACCGGATGGATCCGGAACGTCGACCCGGCCATAGCGTCCGGGCGGAGCGGCCGGGCCTTTTACCTTCTCGTGGCCGCGTCTCGCGGACCGGATCGTCCCGAGGCCGGTCTACCTACCTCGGTACGAGCGGCGGGGTGTTCTCCGGGACCGCCGACAGTTTTCCGAAGGCGCGGTAGACCCCGATGGCGCGGCCGAGCAGGAGGCCGACGCTCACCCCGAACAGGAGGTCGATCGCGACGAGGGTCACGAGCAGCCCGGTCGGGAGCGACGTCGGCAAGAGGAAGGAGGTCGCTGCCGAGACACCGAAGAGAAGGATCTCGGCCCCAAAGCGCAGCACGAACAGTCCGAGGTAGAGCACTGGCACGAGCAGCGGGAGCCGGTAGTACCACGACCCGTGGTCGCGCCGCTCGAAACGGACGATCCGGCGGACGTACGGCTCGGCGACCACGAGCGCGCCGGCGACGACATAGGGGAGGACGAGCCAGATCGCGTCGAGGCCCCAGGAAGCGACCGCTCCGTACAAGGTCGAGAACGCGAGGACTCCGAAGAGGAAAACGTAGAACGCGGTGAAGCCGAAGAGCCTCCCGATCGAATACCGAGTCCCCGTCACCATCGCGTAGGTACGTCGGGCGAGGACGACGACGAGTATCCCGAGGACGATCAGGACCGGGGTGAGGTCGGAGGGCGCGGTGGCCGTCATCGCCGGGCCCACCACATCGCGTCTACAAGACCGCCTCGACGCCGAACGGCCCGAGCGTACGTGGGGCCTCCGCTCCGGCAGGTTCGAGGTGCCGTCCCGGGGGGGACGCGAAACCTTTAGGCCTCGGGGGACTCGGCGGGCCGATGGCGGAAGGGATCCTCGAACGCACGCTCGTGCTCATCAAGCCGGACGGGGTGCGACGCGCCCTCATCGGTGAGATCGTCGCCCGGTTGGAGCGCAAGGGGCTCAAGGTCGTCGCGCTGAAGATGCTCCGCGCGACGCCCGAGCTCGCTCAGCGGCATTACGCCGAGCACCAGGGAAAGCCGTTCTACCCCGCGCTCATCCAGCACATTACCTCCGGACCGATCGTCGCACTGGCCGTCGAGGGCCGTTCCGCGATCTCGGTCGTCCGCCTGCTCACCGGAGCGACGAATCCTCAGGCCGCCCAGCCCGGCACGATCCGCGGGGACTTCGGCCTCGGGATCACGCCGAACCTTGTGCATGCCTCGGACGCCCCCGAGTCGGCGGCGCGCGAGCTCGCCCTCTACTTCGAGCCCGAGGAGTACCTCGCCTACGCGCGCATGGCGGAGGAGTACTTCTAGGCCGATGGGGCCGACGGTCGCGGCCGCGGCCCGCGCGCTCGCGTCCGGCGAGCTCGTCGTCTACCCCACCGACACGCTGCTCGGTCTGGGCGTCCGAGCGTCGGACCGGGCCGCCGTGAGCCGGCTCGAGCGCGCGAAAGGCCGTCCGAGCGGGCAACCGATCTCGATCGCGGTGAGCTCGCTCGCCGAGCTCGAGGCGCTGGGCACGCTCTCCGCAATGGCGCGCCGGTTCGTGCGCACTCATCTTCCCGGCCCGTACACGGTGCTCGTCCGGCCTTCTCCTCGGGCCCGACGGACGCTCGCGCCCCGTCTCTTCGCCGACGGCCGCACCATCGGGATCCGGGTGCCGGACCACGCCGTAGCGCGGGAGCTGGCCCGGCGGGCCGGCCCCCTCACTGCGACCTCGGCGAACCACCACGGAGCCCCTCCCTGCCGGACCGTGCGCGAGGCCCGACGGGCCTTCGGGGGCGCGGTCCGGGTCTTCCTCGCCGCCGTTCCCGCGCCTTCCGGAGCGCCCTCGACCCTGGTCGACCTGACCCGGAGCGAGGTCCGCACGATCCGACGGGGGTGAACGCGCTGCTTCGTCCTCCCTCCGAGCTCGAGCGCTGGCGCGAGGCCGGGGCGATCGCCGCGCGCGCTCGGGCGCTCGGACTGCGCCTCACCGTCCCCGGCGCGAAGCGTCGCGACGTCGCCGAGGCGATCGAGTCGTTCGTCCGGGAGCAGGGCGCGGAACCCGCGTTCCCGGCCAATCTCTCGCGAAACGACGAGGCGGCCCACTACACGCCGTCGGCGGACGACGACGCGGTCTTCGAGGTCGGGGACCTCGTGAAGGTCGACGTGGGCGCCCACCTCGACGGGGCGATCGCCGACACGGCGGACACCGTGGAGGTCGGGGGCACCCATCGCCACGAGAACCTGGTGCGGGCCGCCCGAGAGGGGCTGCGCGAGGGGATCGCCCGCGTGCGTCCCGGGGTCCGAGTGGACGAGATCAGCCGGGCGGTGGCGTCGGCGATCCGGGCGCGGGGGCTGCGCCCGATCGAGGACCTAACGGGCCATTCCATCGAGCGCTACCTCCTCCACGCGGGGAAGTCGATCCCGAACGTGCCCGGAATGACCGCCGCGACGCTCGAGGAGGGGGAAGTGATCGCGATCGAGCCGTTCGCGACGAACGGCGTCGGACGGATCGCGAACGGCCCGTTCGGGAACATCGCACGCTTCCGCCGCGATCCCGGGCTGGGCGACCCCGCGCTCGCCCGGCTCTTCGGACGCTTCCGGACGCTCCCGTTCGCGATGCGCTGGGCGGACGCCCCCGACGAGCGCGCGGCGCTCCGAAGGGCTCGCCGGGGGCTCCAGACCTATCCTGTCTTCCTCGAGCGCGGCGGCGGACTCGTCGCCCAAGCCGAGCACACGGTCCTGGTCGGAGCCGCTCGGGCCGAGGTCCTTTCGGCGGTACCCGGGAACGGCGGGCCGTAGGGACGCTAGCGTCGCGGGCTCTCGAACTCGGCGCGCGCGAGCGCCACGCCCCGGACCATGGCCTCGAGCTTTGCGCGGGCGACCGGAAGTCTTCGGGTCCGCAGGCCGCAGTCGGGGTTCACCCAGATCCGGTGCGGGTCGCCGAGGTATCGGACCGCGCGGCCGATGCGCGCGGCGACGAGCTCGGGGGTCTCGATCGTATCGCGATGGACGTCCAGCACGCCCAGCCCGACCTCGCGAGTGTCGCCGTACTCGGCGAGCGCGGCGAGGACGGCGTAGCCGTCGTGGCCTTCGACGTCCCGGTTCGCGAACTCCCATGCCCACTGGTGACACCGCTTCGCCTCGAGCAAGGCCGGGAGGAGGTCCCGGTAGTTCGAGTAACAGATGTGCATGGAGAACTCGGCGTCGAACCCCTCGGTCGCGGCGTTGAACCCCTCGACCACGAGCTCCGCTTCGTCCGGATGGGTTCCCGCGGCCGGCTCGTCGATCTGGATGACCCGACATCCGTGCTCGATCAGGGCCTGGATCGTTGGGCGGAGCGCGCGGCGCGCGAGGTCGACCACGAACTCCCGCTGCGCCGCCCGACGGGCCGTCCGGCCCTTCCAGCCTTTCTGGTGAGAAAGGTAGTACTCGTTGAACGACCAGTCCGCGAGCGTGTACGGACCGGTGATGGGGAGCTTCGGTTCGGCATGGGCGTGCCGCTTGACGAAATCGAACTCGTCGACGTGGTACGGCCGCTCGAGTCGCAGCTCGTCGACGACGGCCGCCTTGAGGTAGTACTTGTTGTCGAACGACCGCACGTGGCCCTGGAAGCGGAACCCGCGCATCTGGCGGATCGGGTACTCGTACATCTCGATCCGCCGCGCCTCCCCGTCGTAGACTCGGTCGAGTCCGGCCGACTCGAGGAACCGGATCGCGAACAGCGCGCCGAGGTCGCGGACCCGTTCGGGGTCGACCTCCCGGGCGCGGCCCGCGAGAAGGACGTCCCGCGCGGCCGGCAGGTCGTTCGCGAAGCCCGTCCGGTCGGTCTCGACGCGGAACTCGCCTTTCGCGGCCTCGTCGAGCGGCTCGGAGCGCTGGCCGAGGAGCTGCCACCGCGGCTTCGCGAGGCTGCCGATCTCCTGGGTCGGGAACAGGGCGCGCGTCACCTCCGACCTCCGTCGCCGAGCGCCTGGCTCACGGCCGGGAGGACGTGGAGCTTTCGGGTCGCGGGCTCCCACGGGAGCAGGTCGAGGGGCGCTCCCGGGCCGAGCCAGATCGTCGACGGGCGTCGTCGCTCGTGCGCGGTCCGCACCACCCGGGCCACCTCCGCCGGGTCCTCGGCGAGCGTCGTGCGCGGGTCGAGGACGCCGAGACCGAGGCCGGTGCGATGGGCCGACGGGGGGAGGTGTTCGACGTCCGTGTCGGCAAGGTCGACGCCGACCGCGGAGACCGGGAGACGGTCGAGCAGTGGGAATGCCGGGATCCCGTCCGCCCCGTACGTCCAGACGATCGAGGTGGCCCCGCCGAGCGCGGCTTGGAGGGATCGGTATCCGGCGACCACCGCCTCGGCGCGGGGTCCCTCGGGTGGTCGGACGGCCAGCATCGGCTCGCCGAACAGGAACGTGCGGAAGCCGAGCTCACGGAGCGCGCGGACCTCGTCGGCCAGTGCGCGACCGAGGCGGTGGATCACGGCCTCGTCGGTCTCGCCCGAGCGGTTGTCGAGCACTTGGGCGAACGTGTACGGACCGGGCAGGAGGATGCGTCCGTTCGGTGGATCGGCGCGGAGCGCGGGCGGGAGCCGCGACGCGAATGCCCCCGGGACGCGTCCCGGCGGGGCGAGGAGGATCGGCTGGCGGAAGAACGTGTTCGTCTCGAGCCAGCGGCTGAGCGGGCCGACAGCGAACCCTTCCCAGGTCTCACCGAAGGGCCGGAACGGGTCGGGCCAGCGTAGATAGCCGCCGCTGATCGATTCGAAACCGAGCCGCCGTTCGAGCGCGACCACGTCCCGCTCCGCCCCCTGGAACATCTCTTCCACGGCCTCCGGGCTCGTGCGACCCCGGTCGAGGTCTCGGGTCGCGAGGATCAGCGACTCGGGCCGGGGCGCTGCCCCGGTGAGGCCCGTCCGCACGATCATGGGCGCGACACCCCGGGTCCGCCCCTTAAAGGTGCCGCCACGGCCGGGACTCTGCGAGGGAGGAAACCGTGTTGCATCGAGAACAAACCGTACGGCAGCATTCGATGACGTTCCCCGGAGCGGTCGCTCCGGGGACCTGCGGGACGGGGCATCGGTCCCACCGGATGCGACCCGACGCTCGCGGAGTTGGGTCGAAGCCGCGGCGCCGCGTCGCGCGTCCGGTGGGACCCAGGGACGGGATCGGATCCCGAGCCGGTCGAGCCGGTGCGGAAAGGGGCCCGGGCCGGAGCGCATGCGTTCGAACCGCGAAATCGCTCGGGTTCGCCTTGGGACCTCGGCGGACCGGTGCGCGAGACCCCCTCCTGCCGAGGGGATTTCCGACAATTGCCGAACCCCTGCAACGTCTGCGGGAAAGGGTTAATAGACGGAACCACGGTCAACCGCTCACTATGGCGGAAAGCTCGGCGGCCCCGGTGGCTGCCGGCGGGGAGGGGCGGCGCCGCAGCCGGGCCGCACGCTCCGCGGCCGAGACGAGCGAAGAGGAGACCGCAGCGCTCGGGCGGCGCGCGGTCGAGCTTTCCGCGTTCTACCAGGGGAAGATCGAAACGGTCCCGAAAGTGCCAGTCCGCTCGCTCCGGGACTTCGCGCTGTGGTACACGCCCGGGGTGGCCGAGGTATCGCGCGCCATTCAGGCCGATCCGGACCTCTCCTTCGACCTCACCGGTCGATGGAACACGGTCGCGATCGTGACCGACGGCTCCCGCGTCCTCGGGCTCGGTGACATCGGGCCCCGCGCCGCCCTCCCCGTGATGGAAGGGAAGGCGCTCTTGTTCAAGTTCCTCGGCGGTGTCGACGCGCTCCCGATCCCCCTTCAGGTCTCGTCCCCCGCTCAGTTCATCGCGTCCGTCGAGGCGATGGCGCCGGCGTTCGGCGGGATCAACCTCGAGGACATCGCCTCACCGAAGTGCTTCGGCATCCTGGAGGAGCTCCAAAAGCGCCTCCCGATTCCCGTCTGGCACGACGACCAGCTCGGCACGGCCGCGGCGACCGTTGCGGGGTTGCTCAACGCCCTCGAGCTGACCCGCCGATCGATGCGCGAGGTCCGCACCGTACTCCTCGGGGCGGGGGCGGCGAACCTCGTCACGGCTCGTCTCCTTCTCGCGCTCGGCCACGACCCGCACCGCCTCTCGCTGGTCGACCAGAAGGGGATACTGCATGCGGAGCGGGACGACGTCGACGAGCTGATGGTGCGGAACCCGTGGAAGTACCGGGCCGCGCTTCGCACGAACGGCGGGGGACGTACCGGCGACCTCTCGGCGGCGCTCGAAGGGGCCGACGTCTTGCTCGCGGCCTCCACTCCGCGGCCGGACACGATACGGGCGGCGCAGGTGCGGTCCATGGCGCCCGGGCCGATCGTCTTCGCGCTGGCGAACCCGCTGCCCGAGATCTGGCCGGAGGCGGCCAAGGCTGCGGGAGCCGCGGTCGTCGCGACCGGCCGCAGCGACTTCCCGAACCAGGTCAACAACTCCCTCATCTTCCCGGCGGTGTTCCGCGGGATCCTCGACGCCCGCGCCCGGACGATTCCGGATGAGGTCGTGCTCGCCGCGGCCCGCGAGCTCGCTCGCGGCGCGGAGCGCAAGGGGCTCACCGCCCAACACCTGTTGCCGACGATGGAGGAGCCCGAGGTCTTTCCCGAGATCGCGGCCGCGGTCGGCGATGCCGCGGTCCGCCTCGGGATCGCCCGGAAGCGCCTTACCCATGACGAATTCCTCGACCGCGCCCGGGCGATGATGGGCCGCTCGACCCGCCTCGTGCGGGCGCTGGCCCGTGCCCGGCTCACGCCCCCGATGCCGCGGGGCACCGCCCGGCCGGGGAAGGAGTCGAAATGACCGCAAGCAATGAGCCGAGCGCTCACCCGTCCGGGAACGCTTCGTCCGAGGGACCGTCCGTGCCGATCCACCTGCGGCCGGCGCGCGACGGGGATGTTCCCGCGCTCGTCCCGCTCCTCCTGCGACTGAAGCGGCTGAACGAGGAGTTTGACCCGCTCTTGAAGGTGCGAGAGGACGCCGATGAACAGGCCCGCCACCTCCTGCATGCGAATCTCGCCGACCCGAAGGCGGTCGTCCTCGCGGCCGAAGGGGTCGGGGCGGACAAAGACAAGGTCGTAGGGGTCGTCCGGGCGATCGTCCGCGAGCGGCCGTTCTACGTGCCGGAATTCGAGGGCGTGATCCTCGACATCTATCTCCTGCCGCTCTACCGCCGTCGGGGCGTGGGGGAGTATCTCCTTCGCGAGGTCTCCGCCGCGCTCAAGGCGAAAGGTGCCGGGGTCGTGACCGCGGAGTTCCCGTCCCAGAACGAGATCGCGAGCCGCTTTTACCAGAAGCGAGGCTTCCGGCCGATCACGGCGATTCATGCCCGCTCGCTCTAGGCTCCGCCCGAGAACCTTAAGCGAGCGCGCTCTCCTCACGGGCCATGGCTCCCCTGCCTCCGGCCCCCGCGAGCGCGCCTCCGAAAAAATTCCTACGTCGCGGCAAAGTCAAGGAGGTCTTCGAGGTTTCCCCGACCGAGCTCGAGTTCCGTTTCACGGACGACATCTCGGTCTTCGATAAGCACATCCCGAGCGAAATCCCGCACAAGGGCGAAACGCTCGCGCGCACCGCGGCTCACTGGTTCGAGGCGTGCCGTCGCCTCGGTGTGCCGCATCACTTCCTCGGTCTCGCCGGTCCGACCGCGATGCGCGTGCGGCGCGTCCAGGTCGTGCCGCACCCGCGCACGCTCGGTCCCCATCCGAAGAACTATCTCGTTCCGCTCGAGCTGATCGTCCGCTACTACCTCGCGGGCTCGATGTGGGACCGCGTGAAGGCCGGGACGGTCGCTCCCCAGGACCTCGGGTTCGCGGGCGCGAAGAACATGGTCTACGGCATGCGGCTGCCCGAGCCCCACTTCGAGGTCACGACCAAGCTTGAACCGGTCGACCGACTGCTCACAATGAAGGAGGCGCTCGAGCTCTCCGCGCTCGATGCGAACCAGATCAACGAGCTCCGCGAGACGATCCTCAAGGTCGACGTCGAGATGCAACGGGAGATCGGACCGCGCGGGCTCCTCCACGTGGACGGCAAGAAGGAGTTCGCGGTCGACGCGGAGGGGGTCCTCATGGTCGTGGATACGTTCGGCACGGCGGACGAGGACCGCTTCTGGGACAAGGACGCCCACGAGCGCGGTCGCCAGGTCGACTTCTCGAAGGAGTTCGTCCGCCAGCATTACCGGCAGACCGGCTACTACGACCGGCTCGTGCAGGCGCGTGCGGCCCACGCGGAGGAGCCCCCGATCCCTCCGCTCCCCCCGCTCCTCGTGGACGAGGTGAGCCGGCTCTACACGACCGTCTTTGAGCGGTTGACGGGCGAGCCGTTCGTTCCCACGCCCCGATCGACGTAGTCCCCGGGGCCTCCCCGGGGCCCCCCCGGAACCCCGGCCCGGCGGGCTCC
>DAIDCO010000004.1:49551-70534 GCA_027309555.1 bacterium | reverse complement strand
CTTCGTATGTCGTCGTGCACATCGCGACCGTTGATGCTGACGCGCGGCCGCGTGCGAATGTCGGCGGACTGCGCAACGAGCTCGACAGCCGCGCTGTCGCGGGGATCGATGCCCTGGCGAAGGGCCTCGAAAACCTCGGCCAGCACTTGGCGAACCTCGACGCGCTCGGGCTCGCGGGTACGGTCGCCCTCAACCGGTTTCCTGGGGACAGCCCGGAGGAGGCGGAGCTCGTCCGGGCCTTTTGTCGGGCCCGCGGGGTCGAGGTCGTGGAGTCCCGAGCGTTCGAGGCGGGAGGCGAAGGAAGCGAGGAGCTCGCCCGGGCGGTAGAGCGCTCGGCGGCACTCGGCCGAAGAAGCCGCCCACTCTACCCCATCGGAACCCCCGTCGATCGCCAGCTCGAGACGATCGCGACACGGCTCTACGGCGCGGCGCGCGTCCTCGAGTCCGCCGAGGCTCTGGAGGACCGCGCCCATCTTGCCGAGATCGGCGAACTGGCGGGGCCGGTCTGCGTGGCGAAGACCCCGCTCTCCCTCTCCGACGACCCGCATCTCCTCAACCGACCCGAAGGGTTCACCGTGACCGTGCACCGGTGGATCCGCTCGGCAGGTGCTGGCTTCACGGTCGCTCTCCTGGGCGCGATCGAGACGATGCCCGGGCTCCCCAGCCGTCCCGCGGCCGAGACGATGGATCTCACTCCGGACGGCCGGGTCCTCGGTGTGCACTGACCGATCGGCCCTACGGTTTGTCGAGGGACCTCTCCCCGAAGAGCACCGTTTGCGCGGTCCGGAAGCCGAGACGTTCGTTGATGGCCCAGATCGCGGTGTTCGCGAAGTCATTGCCGGCGGTCATCCAGCGGTAGCCGTGGAGTCGAGCGTACTCGACCGAACGACGCTTGAGCTCGGTCGCGATCCCCTTGCCCCGGAAGCCGCGGAGCGTTCCCGTGAATCCGACATGCACCTCGTCGGGCTTGGACGGATCGTGTTCGAGCGACGTCACCCCGACGTACTGCCCTCCGGCCTCGGCGAGGACGGTTCCCTCCGCGAGCCGACCCGGGGCTTCGATCTCGAGGCGAAGGAACTGCTCGTAGGAGAGCTCGGTCGACTCTCCGAGGATTGGCGTGTCGAGCCCCGCGCTCCGGTGGAGCTCGTAGTAGCGTTGTCGAACCTCGGAGCGGTCCGGACCTGCCGCGGCGAGGGTCGTGAACCGGATCCCTTCGGCCGCAAGCGCCTCCGTCCGATCCGGCAGGGGGGAGCGGCCGATGGTCGAAAGGTCGAGGCGCGAGCGCCGGAACCGCCGTCGCTCGACGAATCCCTGGCGCCGGAAGAACGCGAGGCCATTCGCGTGGTCTAAGCGCACCTGGGCCCACAGGACGAGCGCGCTTCGGGAGCGCGCCACGGCGAGGAGTCGGCCGAAGAGTTCGGAACCGATCCCCCGCCCCTGGAGCTCCGGTGCGACCGAGACGTGGACCCAGTACTTGTGCGGATGGAAGTTGAACGGCGTTTGATCGATCGTGGCGTACGCCACTGGCTCCGGGACGCCCTCCGCGTCCGCCAGGAGGACCCGGCGGTAGAGCCCCGGGCCCGAGAACGCCCGGTCGAGGTGACGGAGCTCCTCTGCGGAGCGAGGATCCGTGGGGTTGTTGAGGTTCCGGAGTCGGGCGATCGCGGCGTAGTCCTCGTCCCGGCCCTCCCGGACCTGGATGCGCGGCGATCTCATGGATCTCGGGTGGAGTTCCGGGGCCGTTGCGGGGAAGCGGGAGCGGCCGGGGTCTCGCGGGCGAATACGAGAGCGCGTATTCATATAGTTGGAGTCCGATATGTCAATCGTCAGACAAAGAAAGGGGTGTTGTCTGACGAGCATGGTCGACACTTCGGAGCGGGTGACGGTGCGGATCCCGCAGGAGCTCCTCGAGAAGCTGAAGGAGATTCAGCAATCGAAGGAGACGCCGACGATCTCCGACACGATCCGCGAGGGGCTCGAGCAGTACATCGAGCTCAACCTGCCTCCCCAGAACATACGGAAGGTGGTGGTCGAGCTCTCCCGTCAGGACAACAGTCGACTCGAGGAGTTCGTCCGCGAGGGAAACTCGGTGAGCGTCGACGATGCGGTCCGCTCGGCGGTACGGGAGTACATCCGCAGTCGTCTCGAGCAGTTCGGTCCGTCCGGTCGCGCCCCGCGTCGCGAGGGCGAATCGGTCGCGGCCGAAGGCTCCCCTCCGCCCTAGGCGGTCGGGACCGATGTCGTCCGAGCAAGAGCCCTCCGATTCGTGGGCCGGCTTAGCCCTCACTCCGGGGATCGCCGTCGTCGGCCTCGGCGGAGCCGGTAGCGAGGCGGTCCACGACCTGGTCGGCCTCGGCATCCCGGGCGTGCGGACGCTCGCCATCAACACCGATGCGAAGCACCTCGTACGGATGGGGGTCGAGGAGCGGATCCTCCTGGGGCAGCGGGAGCTGCGTGGTCGGGGCAGCGGCGGAGACCGATCGAGCGTACTGCGGGCCGCCGAGGACGGGAAGGAGGAGCTCCTGCGTCGTCTTGCACCTTTCGAGATCGTCTTCTTGCTCGCGGGCCTCGGCGGGGCTACGGGGAGCGCGCTCCTCCCGTTCCTCTCCCGGGCGCTCCGCACGACCGAGACTTTGCCGATCCCCGTGGTCTTCCTGCCGTTCCAGGTCGAACTTGAGACCAATCCGACGCGGCGGGAGAACTCCCGCGCCACCATCGCGGAGCTCGAGGAGATGGGCGGGCTCCTGGTCGCGCTCGCGAACGAGAAGCTCCGCCGCTTCGAGCGCCTGCCGATCAACCGGGTCTTCCAGGTGCGGAATGCGTACCTGCACTCGCTCGTCACGAGCCTTGTGGACATGGTGGAGAACCCCTCCCAGCTGAACGTCGACCTGGCGAGCCTGAAGAACCACCTGCGCGAAGCGGGGCTCTCGACCCTTGTGGTCGGCGAGCACCATATCTCCGAGCCCGAACGGCTCGTCCAGCAGGCGCTCAGCGAATCGCTGCTCGACTATCATCTCGCCGAGCGCTCCTCCGCGCTGGTCCATCTTGATGGGGGCTCGAACCTCACGTTGCGCACGCTCGATCGCGTGCTGCGCACGATGCGCCATGCGCTCGGCGAACCCGAACGGCTCGTCTTCGGCACGCGCGTCCGGTCCGAACCGCGGGAGGTCGTCCACCTCACCGCCGTCGTGGGGGGTCTGCGGCCGCGCACCGTGCGCGACGCGGTGGGGGGCCCATCGGAGGAGCTCGACGCGCTCCTCGCCCGCTAGGGCGCCCCGGCGGCACTGCGCGCCGCCTCCCGCAGGTCAAGCTCTCGGTGTACCGCATCGATCACCTGGCTCGTCCTCAACGAACGGGGCCCGACCGAGACGGGGGGCGCACTGCTGGCGCGCCAGAGCGTCACTTCCTCGGGCGTGGGGTCGTACGGGTCGGAGACGACCGCCGCCAGTTCGGAGACCGGGCCCGTCCAACCCGCGATCGGTCCTCCCTCCTCGGTCAGCCAGACCGCACCCGGTCGGGCGAGGAACCCCCGCAGCTCGGACCCGGGGTCCGCGGGCGCTACCGTGAGGCCGGGAGAGGACTCGACCTCCCGGGGATAACCCGCCGACCGGACGAGGGCATTCTTGAGGAGCGCGGCGGTCGAGCGTTCGTCCGGATTGAGGTAGCGCAGCCGGGAGCCGAGGAGGGTGATCCGCCGGGCCTGCGGCGGCGGTTCGGCGACGAAAAGGACGGTTACTTCGGTATCGCGACGCAAGTCGTTCGAGAGCGTGAACGCGGTCGACACCGCGCGGGCGACCTCGTCCATCCGGCCCGCTCCGCCCGCGAGGTCGTTCAGCGTGAACGCCCCCGACGGAGGAACTCGGTGGGCCAGGATCAGGAACCGGCGCATGCGGCCCCGCCGGACCGCGGCCGGAGGGAATAACAGTAGCCCTTCGGGTGGGACCCGGCGTGGAGGAAAGTCTACGCGTCGTTCGGGGTCGGCCGGCGACCTCGAACGGGGGGCTCCGGCTGCGGGCTTTGGCGGCGCTCGAGCCAGATCTCGTCGCCGAGCTCGTGGTAGACGGCGTGTGCCGGCAGCCCGGTACCGTGCTCGCCGTGCGGAAGCCGGAACCCGCCCGAACGGTTGTGGTTCGAGGAGTAGACGACGTCCTGCTCGCCGGCCGCCGCCATCGCAGCCGTCTCTTCGCGGGCGAGGTCGAAGATCCGGTCCTTACGGAACATCCAGTAGTGGATCCGCCACTCGCGACCGTCGTAGAGCGTCGTCTCGTCGCGCTCGGTCTCGAGGATCCCCGTGTCCTCGAGCATGTAGAACGTGTCGCGGTCGTCCGGTTCGAGAACGTTGTCGATGATCCGCTCGTTGAAGCCGAAGAAATTGAGCACGTGGGCCGCGATCGACCGGGCGTCCTCGGGACGCATCCCGTCATGGCCGACCGACCGACGGATCGCTTTCGCGAGCGAGTCGAAATCGACGGGACCCGCGACTTCCGCGAGGACGGCGTCCGTGGGGATCCCCGCCCGCGTGGTCGTCACGTCCACCTCCGAACGAAGCGGCACCGGATTGCGAAGGGTGTAACGTGCTCCCGGCTGTGCCTTCCAGGTCCCGCGGTCCGTGCCCCGCATGGCTAGAATCTATCCTTCGGGACGGTATAAATACCTTCGGCAGCCCCTCAGACGACCCGGAAACAGGGCCGGTTGCCCTAGAGAACGACCCGTCGGCCGCGCCCCACCCGCTGCAGCGCCTCGACCGCCGGACGCCACTCCTCCGACTCGATGCGGTACTCGAGCTCGGCGAGCAGACCGAGCTCCCGAGGGAACGGCACCAGCGACTTCGTGACGTAGACATGGGCGAACCCGCCGCCCGAGGGGCCGGTCCACGCCTTTCCGGCCTCGACCACCGCGCGGTACTCGTAGTACTCGGGGGCCGGAACGAACCAGAGTAGCGTGTCGTCGGTTCCCCGCAATCGGGGGCCGCGTGAGTAGACCTGGAGTCCGAGATGCTGGACGGCCGGCGCGGGGAGCGTGAAGAGGTGACGGTCGCCCGGACGCGCCGAGGCGATGAGGCGGTTGCGCACGGTCTCGACCGCGAGGGCCTCCCGCGCGGGGTGGCTCGCGATCACCCGCGCAATGCCGGGGCCCCGCGCGAGGAAGGAGATCGTTCGGCTCGTCTCGCGTTGCGGGCCGTCCGCCTCGGGCCGGAACAACAGGAGGTCGGCGACCTCGCCCGGCAGCTGCATCGTGAGCCAGGTCGGATGCGTGGCTCGGACGATGACGTACTCCATCGCCGTCCCGCCGATGATCGGGTCCGCGCTATAAGAATCCTGTGTACCGCGGCGGCTCAGCGTTCACGGGCGGGGCGCCATCGTCCGGAGGGTGTCGACGACCTCGCAGAAGTCCCGGGTGCGCAGGACCCGGTCGGCGGTCCGGTTCACTTCCGGCAGCCGCGAGTTGAGCGCCACGCCCCCACCTACGACTCGGAACACCTCGGCGTCCGACCAGCCGTCGCCCACATGGACGACCTGGCGCGGCTCTACCGGGTGTCGCGTGATGAGCCGCGAGAGGCCTCCGAGTTTGTCGGCCCGCACCGAGTCGATGGGAGCGATCCGACCGTCAGCGTCCGTCGGGACAACGATCCCGTCGCCGTCGTCGAATCCGAAGGTACGTCGGTAGTAGTCGACGACGTACTCCGGGTTATGCGTCAGGAGGGCGACGGTCGCTCCCAGACGGTGGAGTTCGGCGACCCCCTCGGCGATCCGAACGAGCTTGGGCGTGGCCTCGAGCACGCGGTCGACCTCGGCGACGGTGTGGCCGGCTGCGAGGGCCAGGAGGGCGGAGAGATGCTCGTCCTCCCCGACCTCGTGCGAGACGAAACGACGGTGGGTCGCCTCGAACTCGACCTCGCGACCGAAAGCGTGGGCGATCTCCTGCCAACCATGGACCAGGGTCAACGTTCCGTCGATATCGACGGTCACGAGACCCCAAGGGAACGCGACCACTCTCCGGCCTCAGGAGCGGCTGCCGATCCCCATGAGGACCCCACCGGCCCAGAGGGTCACGATGCCGACGGCGGCGACGGGGAGCACCCAGGAGAGGGCGCCGGGCGACGTGGGGAAGAGCACCACGAGGCAGAACAGGCCGATGAGAGTGAGTAGGAGGCCGAGCCCGATCCGTACCGACTTAGAAAGGCGGGGGGCCGACCGCGGGGGGTCGGCCGGTCCCGCGCTTTCCGCGGGCCGCAGAGGCGCGGACACGGAGCGACAGTCGAGAGCAGGGAGATAACCCTACCCGATGGACCGCTGCCCCCGCCGAGACTTTGCCCGACCGGAGCCCCCGCCGCCCCCTCCCGAGCGGTCGACCTCGTGCCGGGCGACCCGTCGACCGACGGGTCAGAACTCGCGGGGCGGCAGCGACGGCTCGAGCGGCCGGGTGGAGGAGCGCTCGTCGTGCCCCCGTCGGTAGGCCGTGATCGAGCGCACGAACGGCCGAGCCCCGATCGGCGCGAGGAGCGTCGTCACGAGACCGACCCCCGCGACGATCGTGAAGATCGATGGGCCGATGATCCCATCGCTCAGGAGAATGACGGCCATGGCGAGCTCGACCGCACCGCGGCTGCTGAGGAGGAACCCGGCGCACATCGACTCGTTCGCCGTCCAGCCGAGTCCCCGGGCGACCCCCCCTCCCACGAGGACCTTCGAGAGGAGGGCGAACGCGGCGAGGCCGGCAAATGCGAGGATCGGACCGACCGAGAGCCCGAGGAGGCGGAAGTTCATGCCGAAGCCGACCAAGGCGAAGAACAGCGGGATGAAGAATCCCCACGTGATCGCGTCGAAGACGAAGCTGATCGACCGGTGCTCGCGACGGCCCGCGCTCTCGGGCGTCACGAGGAGACCTGCGTAGAACGCCCCGACGAGGAAGGTAAGACCGAGGAACTGCGAGTAGAGGGCCGCGCCGAGGCCGACGACCATCAGGACCGCGAAGCCGGCCTCCCGGCTCTGCCAGGACTCTCGGAACCGTTCGACCCAGCGGTACCAGACCCGGACGTGACGCAGGCTCTCCAAGCCCATGTGCACTGCGAGAACGCTCGAGAGGAACAGCGCGACCGTGACGATCGCGATCGCGACTGCGCCCAGGGTCCCGCTCGGATCGCTGTGGATCCGCAGAAGGATCGCGAACGTCGTTACGGCGGCGAGCTCGTTGACGAGCGAGGTGTTCATCAGGAGAGTGCCGAACCGGCTGTCGAGGAGGCCGAGCTCCCGCAGCATCACTCCGAGGACGGGGAGGGCCGTGATCGAGATCGTGAGGGAAACGAACAAGGCGTTCATCGACGACTCGGCGGGATAGAGCAGATGGACGACCACGGCACCCGTGAGGAACGGGAGCAGGAAGATCGCGATCCCGAGGACGGTGCCGGCGGCCCCGGTCGACCGTATCTGGCGGGGGGTTACCGCGAGGCCGGCCATCATCAGGATGAAGAACGTCGCGAGGAACTCGAGGCTCTGGAACTGGGTCGAGAGGTTCGTGAGGCCGAGGGGGTCGCCGAGGAGCGTGGGCCCCAGCACGACCCCGACCAGGAGCTGGCCGACCAGGCTCGCCTGGCCGAGCCGCGAGAAGAGCTCCCCGACGAGAACGGCCCCGCCGATCAGGAGAAAGAGCCCGACGATGAACAGGGTGGTCGCATCCAAGGCCCGCTCCCCGAAGTGCCCCTGGCCCCCGTCTTCCGACGCCGCGACCGACGACGGTCCTCTCCGAGAGGCCCGCCACGGGTAGGCGACGCCCGACCACCCCGGCTGCCGGGTTAACTAGCTTTGTCCCGACGCGCCGCTGCCCCTCGCCCCTTAAGAACGCACTGCCCGTCTGGGAGGGCCATGCGCGTCCGACCGCCCGTCCCACCCCCTCCTACGCCCGGCGAGCGCCGGACGGCAGTGGATGCACGACGGACCCGGGCGGTCGAGGAGCCGCTCGACGTCCGGCTCCGCCGGCGGGACGTATATCCGATCCTCGAGGTTCGCAATCCGCTTCACGGCACGGCCTATCAGGTCCTCCTACCCGAGTTCCCTTTGGCCACGTCGGCGCTGTGCACGTGCACCGACTTCGCCCGTCGGGACCTCGGCACGTGCAAGCACATCGAGGCGGGCCACCGTTGGCTCACCGAGCACCCCGACGCGCCGTCCCTCCTTCTCCCGGCCCAACCCCGGTTCCGCCCGTACGGCTACTGGAAGGAGGTCGACCGACGCCAAGCGATCGAACGGACCCGGCCCGGGGTTGATGGCCGCGGCCTGCGACGGGTCGGCGCCGTCCTGTTCGACCGGACGGTCGGACGGGGCCACTAGCCCGGGGTCGCGAGGGGAACCCCCACGGAGGGCGCGGTCGGCCCTCGACCACCGCCCCCTCGAACGATCGGAAAAGGGAAAGGAAGAAAGGGTTCGCCGCGGAGGCGGAACGGGACCTAGGTCGCCATCCCCGGGGCGCGCTTCAACGCCCGGATCTTGTAGTACTCAGGGTCCACGATGACCTCGCCGTTGATCCCCATCGTCTCGATGGTCTTCAGCGTGGCCCCACTCGACTTCTTCGCGGCCTGCCAGTCGGGGATCGGGATCGAGAACTTCTTCTCGACCTCCGTCCGGTAGATCGGGCCCGAGTTGTACGAGCAGAACGGGATGACCCGGCCGTCGGGGACCGCGTAGTGGATATCACAACGCATCAGGCGCTGGATATCGTAGTCGTAGGCGTCCTGGAAGTGCATGTTCCCGATGTAGAGCGTGCGCCAGGTGAACTTCGCGAGGGCTTCCTTGTTGCCCTCGGTGAAGATCGCCGCGATGACCTTCACGCTGTTCTTCTCGTTGAGCCCCTCCGGGGCGCGGGTGAAGTCGAAGTACTTCGCGACGTCGTGGAGCAGGCGCGCCCCGGCGACGGCCGTGCGAACCCGCGCGAACCGGGCGTCCCGGTACTTCTCGATCATCGACTCCACGTTCTCGAAGAACCCGTCGACGTCCATGAACCGGGGGAGCGGCGTGATCTTCTGCCCGTCCTTCGAGACAAAGGCGAACGTAGCGCAGCCGCAGCCGGGGTGCGTCGTCAGGGTCATCTTCTCCTCGCCGTGGATGATCGAGACGAGCTCCGAGATCGGAGCGACCGACGGGACGGGGAAGAAGTCCGACTTCTCGAACGGGCCCTCCGTACAAAGGATGCGTACGAGGTCCGACTGCGTGAACCGCATCTGGAAGCGGTCCTTGTCGGGGATACGGGCGGTGAGCGCGACGGGCTGGAAGTTGACCCCACGCACGACGTCGATGTTGTCGATCGCGAACTTCACCGTCGGCCAAATCTCCTTTTCGTTGAACCCCCCGACGAGGGTCGGGACGAGAACGACCGAGAGCGGCTTGTCCGGCTTGCCGGCCGCGAGCTCCTCGGGCGACGAATGGGTCTCCCGTGCGGCCTGGATCGCCTTCTGCTTTACTTTGAACAGTGGCACGCCCCGCACCTTGCGGTAGATCTCGTCATCCAGCCCATCGAACTGGAGGTAGAGCGTGTGGAGCCCGGAGTTTCGGCACGCTTGGGCGAAGCCGGGTTCGTTGGCGACCCGGATCCCGTTGGTCGCGACCTGGATCTGCTTGAAACCGAGCTCCCGACCCATCGCGACCGCGTCCAGGAAGAGGGGGGAGAGGGTCGGTTCGCCACCCGAGAACTGGACTGCGACCGTACCCACGGGCTTCTGCTCCCGGAGGGTCTTCAGCATGAAGTGGATCTGCTCGCGGGTCGGTTCGAAGACGTACCCCGCGGCGTTCGCGTTCGCGAAACAGACCGGGCACTTCAGGTTGCAGCGGTTGGTCAGATCGACCAGGGCGAGACCCGTGTGCGACTTGTGGTGGCTGCACATCCCGCAAGTGGTCGGGCAACCACGGAACTTGTCGTAGTAGGGGTTCTCGTATCCTACTCCGTCATGGGCGTAGACCTCCATCCGCAGATAGAAATCGACGTCGTTCGAGATGATGTCCCAGAAGTAGCCGTGGGCCCGACAGGTCTTCTCCATGATGACCCGGCCTTCCTTCTCCCGGACGATCGCGGGAATGACCTTGATGCATTCGGGACAGACCGAGGCCGTCTTCCTGGGCAGGCCCCGCGGGGCCTGGAACTCCTTCATCACGCGTGCCGGCATCTACTGACCTCTGTTTTCGGACCTTCCGTTGGAAGGGACCTACCTCGCCCACCACCTCTATGCTACATAATCCATCTGTCGCTTTCGGCGCGACATTTCCTCGGGTCCGTGAGGGAGAGTCGCACGGTCGGGTTCGCTACAAATCACTCTCCGGTCCCTCAATCCGTTCGCCGGTGAGCTCCCCACACCCGACACCTTATTGTCTCGTGAGGCTCGGGTCGCTCACCCCATGCCCGCGGCGCGAGCACGACCCTCCCGGAGGACCTCGCGGCCCCGCAAGCGATCCCGAACGCTGCGCCGGGCCCCCGGCGGCTTCGTGGGTCGGGACTCCTCTCCGGTACTCGACAAGTATCCTCCCAAGGACCCCGCGCTCGCCCCGCGGGCTCCCCCCCCGGTCGCGCGGACCGTGGCCGCGGGGAGCCCTCCGTCGGTACCTTCACGGGACGCCGGACCTTCCCCCACGGCGCCGAGCGCGACCTCCCCGGTCCCGGGGATCCCGCCCCCAGTTCCGCTCATCACGTTGGAGCGCCCGTTCGACCTGGACGCGTTCTCCGCTCTGCTGGGGGAGACGTCGATACGGCTTACGGTCCCCCGATCGGATCTTCCCGAGGTGCTTCGGCGGGTCACCGAGTTCATGGGCTTCGGGATCTACGTCTATGCCATCAGCCTCCGGCCGGCCCCGTCGGAGCTCCTGAAGGCGTTCGTGGTCGAGCTTCGACGGGTCGACTACTCGCCCGAGAAAGGAGCGTGGGTGCCGTTCGTGGAGAAGGGTGCCGGCGACTCGCCCTTCGCGGGAGAACCGGGATCTCGACGCACGGAGTGACCCCGAGTTGGGAAGAGTGGCTTCGGGCGAACCTAATCAAGAGGCGGGCGTTTCGCCCGGCGAGGCAGGGTCGATCATGTCGCTCGGGTCGAAAGAGGACCGCTGGGAAGCCGAGCTCCGGGCGCTTCGCGAGGAGCTGACGGAGATGCGCGCCGAGCAGCGGGAGATGGCGAAAGCGATCGGAGAGCTCGTGACGACGTTCCGAACTCTCGCGGCCCACCTTGGGATCGCGGCCGAACCGTACGGAAAGAAGACCTCGACCCGCGACGTCCACGACCTCCCCGGCTTCGGCTGAGCGGGGTCGCATGGAGATCCACTACACGGTCCGGGCGGCGGAGCCGTCGGAGCATCGGGGCCGCTTCGAGATCGACCTTGCGGACGTTCGCTCGCCGTCGGTCGACCTCGTCCTTCCTTCCTGGGTACCGGGATCCTACCACATCGTGAACTATGTCCGGGGGTTTCGGGGAATGACCGCCCGGTCCGGCCCTCACGGGACGCCGCTCGCCGTCGAGCGGATCGACAAGGCGCGCTGGCGGGTCGCGACCCAGGGCGCTGCCTCCGTGCATGTCGAGTACACGGTCTACGGGCACGAGATGGTGACCGAGGCGTTCGACCTGACGCCCGACCACCTATTCGTCAATGCCGCGCTCTGTCTGCCGTACGTCGACGGCCATCTCACCGACCCGGTCGACGTGACGCTGGACATCCCGCCGGACTGGCAGGTCGTGACCGAGCTCGAGGAAGCGAACCGCCACCCCCCGCGCTTTCGCGCGCCGGACTACGATAGTCTGGTCGACGCGCCGATGGACGCCGGGCACCCGCTCCTCCTCACGGTCCGGCCGGCGGGAATCCCTCACCGTATCTCGATCTGTGGTACGGGCGGGAACTACGAGGTGCACCGGCTCGAGGAGGACCTCGGGAAGTTGGTCGAGGCGGCCATCCGCCTCGTGGGCGGTTCGCCGCTCCAGAGCTACACCTTCTTCTACCATCTCTCCGACGTTCCCGACGGCGGTCTCGAGCACGCGAACTCGAACTCCTGCGTCGTTCGCCGAACTACGTTCCAGCCCGCGGAGGAGTATCTCCGATTCCTGAGCCTCACGAGCCACGAATACTTCCACCTCTACAACGTCAAGCGGATCCGTCCGAGCGTCCTCGGGCCGTTCGATTACACCCGCGAGACCTACACCCGCCTTCTCTGGTGGATGGAGGGGGCGACCGACTATTTCTCGGACCTCGTCCTCCTCCGAGCGGGCCTCGTCCGTCCCCCGAAGTTCCTCGATCGCATGGCGGGGCTCGCGAAGCAGCTCCTCGAGACCCCGGGCCGCCACCGCCTCAGTCTCGAAGAGGCGTCGTTCATCGCTTGGGTCGATCACTACCAGCCGTACGAGGAGACGCCCAACCAATCGGTGTCCTATTACCTCAAGGGGAGCCTCGTGGCGATGTGCCTCGACCTCGAGATCCGGCACCGTAGCGAGGCCCGGGCCTCGCTCGAAACGGTCCTGAGGAGCCTGTGGGCCGACTACGGGAAGCCCGGACGGGGACTCGAGGAGGACGAATTGCTCCTCGTCGTGAACCGGTCGACCGGGCTCGACCTTACGTCGTTCTTCGACCGCTACGTACGCGGCACCGAGGAGATCGACCTGGACGCGTTCGGGCACTTCGCCGGGCTCTCCTTCGGACCGAAGCCGAAACCCCGGGACGACGAGACCCCCGAGCCCGGCTATCTCGGTGTCCGGGTCGCCAACGCCGGGGGGCTTGTGCGGGTGCGCCACGTCCTCGCCGACACTCCAGGGCGGCGCGCGGGACTGACCCCGGGCGACGAGATCGTTGCGATCAATGGCGATAAGGTGACGTACGAGAAGTTCGAAAAGTCGCTCGCCCACTACCCTCCCGGGACCCCGGTCGAGCTCGCGCTGTTCCGACGCGGTTATCTGACGCGAGCCTCCGTGACGATGGGAACGAGCCCGCCCGAGAAGTACGCGTTCCGGCCGGTCGAGGACGCGGGCGAGCTCGAGCGAAAGGTGTTCGAGACCTGGCTCGGCACGAAGTGGGAGCGGCCCGCGCGTCGGGATTCGGACTAGGTCCGTCCGGGGGCGGGAGAGCGGCGCGGCACGGCCTTGCGGCCGTAGCGCCACTCTCCCTCCTGGGGGTAGAGACGACGGAGGAGCGTGTCCACGCGGTCGCCGATCCGGATCGATCCCGGTGCGGCATCCGCGACCTGCAGCGTCACCCGCTGGCCCCGAGCGAGCTCCGCAAGCACCACTTCGTACGGCCCGAGGGATGCGACCTGGGGGTCGAACTCCGTGGGCTGCCCCCCCGGGCCGATGACGGTCGCCGCGATCACGAGCGCGTCGTCCCGTGGCAAGCGCCGAGAGAGGAGCCCCTCGGACCCGCCGCATCGTCGGCAGCGCCCCCGTGCCGGAAACGTTGTCGTGCCACAGGCCGGGCACTCCTCGGCCATGAATCGCCATCGGCTCGGCAGGTTCTCGACGTACCGGGGCCGGGGAACGTACGCTCCTTCCGAGACCGCCGCGAGTGATCCTTCGAGAGTTCGGGCGACCGAGACGGACGTCCCGGCGGTCGTCCCCTGGAGGGGACCCCAGTCGCCGACCCAGCGGGGCCCCGGAGAGCGACCGGAGTGAGCGCGGTGGATGAGTGCGGCAGCGGCGAGGCCCGTCGGGGCGTCGCCCGCGAGCGCCAGGGATAGCGGGAGCGTTCCCCCGCCCTCCCCGAACCAGAAAGCGACGGCGCCGTCCGGGCGAGGATCGTTGCCCGTTACCTCGGAGGGGAGCGATCCGCGGCTCGGCATCTCGGCCAGCACGACCACCGAAGGGTTGCCGGGCGGGAGAGCCGCGGCCCGGTCCAGCGCCGCCACCAGGCCCTTCGCCGCGCCCTCCGACCTCACGAGCTCGACCGGAGCCCCGAGAAGCGGGGAGAGAGCCCACTCGTCCCGGGCCGGGAACTCTCCTAGGAGGTGGACGGGCAGGGCAGGGGAGCCCGCGAAGGATTCGGGGACGGCCCGCTCGAGAGCGGTCGCCAGGAGCGTTAGCAGGTCCTCGTCCGGCCCCGCGACGGGACGGCCGTCGACGACGGTATTGGGAGCGTAGGCACCGACCTGAACGAGCTCGGTCGTGGTCCCTCACCCCGCCGCGAAGATCGTCACGGTCGCGGTCGCCCCGGCGCCCCCCACGTTGTGGGTCAGCGCACGAGTGGCTCCGGGCACTTGGCGCGCGCCGGCCGCCCCCCGAAGCTGCAGGAACACCTCGTAGGCCTGGCTCACTCCTGTCGCGCCGATCGGGTGGCCCTTGGCCTTGAGGCCGCCGTCGGGGTTGACAGGGAGCCGCCCCGTGCGTCGGGTAGCCCCCGATAGGGTGATCTCGGCGGCTTCGCCCGGCGCCGCGTACCCGAGGTCCTCGAGCGCCAGGAGCTCGGCGATGGTGAAGCAGTCGTGCACTTCGAGGAAGGAGATGCGGCCGCGGTCCACGTCCGCCGCGCGGAACGCCGCCTCCGCGGCGCGGCGGCTCGCGACGAAGCGCGTGAGCTCCGGGCGCTCCTGGACCGCGAGGTGGTCGGAGCCCGCCCCGAGGCCCTCCAGGTAGACGGGAGTGTCCGTGAACCGTCGGGCGAGGTCGGCCCGGGCGAGTAGGAGCGCCGCGGCGCCGTCGCTGACGGGACAGCAGTCGTAGAGGCCGAGCGGGTCGGCCACCCGGGGCGCCCGGAGAACCTGGTCGGATCGCAGGACCTTGCGGAAATGCGCGTTCGGATTGAGCGCCCCGTTCTCGTGGTTCTTGACCGCGACCTCGGCCAGCGCTTCCGGACCGACCCGGTGGTCGGAGAGATAGCGGGAAGCGATGAGACCGTAGACCCCGGCAAAGGTGAGCCCGGCGAGCCGCTCCCACTCCGTGTCGCCGGAAACGCCGAGCCAGTACCGGCGGCGGCCGCTCGGCACATCGGTCATCTTCTCTACTCCCGCGACGAGGACGAGGTCGGCAGCGCCCGAACCGAGAGCCGCGACGGCCGCCCGGATCGCGAACCCGCCCGACGCGCAGGCGTTCTCGATGTGAGTGGTAGGCAGCCCGGGCTGTCCGAGCTCCTCCGCGAGCACCGCGGCCGAGTTTCCGATCTGCCATCCCCCGAACCCGAGCGAGGCGAGATACGCCTCATCGACGACCGAGCGTTCCGCCCCTCGGTCGACGCTCGCGAACGCAGCGTCCACGGCGTTCCTCAGGAGGGCTCGGGGACCGGCGTCGAGAGCGCCGAACCGCGTGTGCCCCGCTCCCACGATCGCTGCCTTCGCGCCCACCGTGCTCCCCCGCGAATCGTCTTATCGGCGGAGTCTTTTAAGCCTCGTGACTCCGGGGTCGATCGTGGGGAAAGTTCCGCCGGTCGTGGTCGGCGTGTCGGGAGCGAGCGGTGCCCCGATCGCCCTGCGGGTGCTTCGGGCGCTCGGCGAGGCGGGCCGCCCGGTCACGCTCGTCGTCTCGGCCGGGGCGAAGACCGTCCTTCGCGAAGAGGCCGGGGTCGAGGCGAGCGCCCTCGCGGGCCTCGCAAGCGAGCTCTACGACGACTCGGACCTCACAGCGCCCATCGCGAGCGGGTCGACCCCCACTGCCGGCATGGCGGTCGTCCCGTGCTCCTCCAATACCGCTGCGAAGATCGCGCTCGGACTCGGCGACACGCTCCTCACCCGGGCCGCCCACGTCCACCTGAAGGAGCACCGACCGCTTATCCTCGTACCCCGGGAAACCCCGCTCTCGACCCTTCTGCTCCGTCACCTCACGACGTTGAGCGAGGTCGGAGCCGTTGTGCTCGTCGCTTCACCCGCCTACTACCTGCGACCCACGACGATCGACGATGTCACGGATTACCTCGCGGGAAAGGTCCTCGACCACCTCGGGGTCCCCCACCAGCTCTATCGAGGCTGGAAGGCGTCGGAGCGTCCGCGATGAAACGCCGCATGGGCCGATACGCCCCGTGGCCGCTCGTGGGGGTCACGATCCTGCTGGTCGTCCTGATCCTGCTCACGCCGGTCCTCATTTCGAGCGGGCAGCCCGCGCCGGGGGTCCTGACGCAGGCCGAGCTCATCGTCGACCGGATCGCCGGCGTCGGCGAGACGCACTTCTACATCCGCGGTCTCGGCTCGACGACCCGGTACGCCGACATCTGGGTCGGCGGGACCTCGAACTTCCGCTGGGACGGAACGAGCCCGCTCAACTGGTCTGCCCTCCGCTTCTCGACGTTCTGGAACGACACGAACGTCCTTTCCGTTGAGTTCGCGACCTTTGCGCCACTGATCGCGCTCAATATCACCGCCTACTACCAGAGCCCGGCCGGTGACGCGGTGTATGCGGGAGAGCTCGCGTTCCTGGCCGGCCCGAGCCCGTCCGGGGGTGGGGAGGTACTCTATGCCGCGTCGGCGACCTCGGGGGTAACCGTGTCCGGCCAGATCCCGGTCGACAACTCCACCCTCCCGCTCCTGATCGTGCTGGCCCATGTCTTCCCGGGGTCGCTGCCGTGAACCCCTCCCGCGTCGCGGTGCTGCTCTGGGTCGCCCTGATCGTAGTGCTCCTGGTCGTCGAGATCGCCGAGGTCACCCACACCTTCACGCTCCCGATCCAATCGGCGATCGGGGACCCGCTCTCGTTCGTCTTCGCGCTCGTCTTCACGACGATCCTCGCGCTCGTCGGCGCGATCTTCATCGGGATTTACATCTCGACCCGGTTGCTGAGCCCCTCCGGGTTCACCCCATTCGAGGAGGAGATGCTCCGGATGCGCAAGGAGGTCGCGGAGCTGGGGCACGCCGTCGAGGAGATCCGTCGGGCCGTCGCTCCCGAGACCGCGACGCCGCCTCCACCGATCCCACCGGAGGACGATCCGTGAAGGTGCCTGTGATCGACAATGGGGGACAGTGGACGCACCGCGAATGGCGGGTCCTGCGGGACCTCGGGGCCGAGACCCGCATCGTCGCGAACACGACCCCGCTCGAGGAGCTCGAGGCGGACGGAATCGTACTCTCGGGCGGCGCGTTGAGCCTCGAAGGAACGGATTCTCCCCTCGGCGCGGTGGGGGGCTGGATCGACCGGTCGACCGTGCCCGTGCTCGCCATCTGCGTTGGGCATCACTTCCTCGCCCGGCATTTCGGGGGGAAGGTCGAGCGGGCCGGCGCCCCCGAGTTCGGCTCCGTGGAACTGACGGTCGACCAGCCGGACCATCCGATGTTCGCGGGGCTCCCGTCCCGGCTCCGGGTCTGGGCGAGTCACAACGACCAGGTCGTGACCCCCCCGCCGGGCTGGGCGGTGCTCGCCCACTCCGCAGCATGCGCTGTCGAGGCGATGGCCCACCCCTCCCGTCCGATCTGGGGGGTCCAGTTCCATCCGGAGGTCGAACACACGGAAGGCGGGCGGGAGCTCTTCCAGCACTTCCTATCGGCCTGCCGCCGCTAGCGGCCCTCGGGAATAAGTACCCGTTACCGCTCGCGGCGGTCGTGGCGCGGATCCACCGGGGCTCGGGCGTCCGAGAGCAAGACCTGGTCGCCCGGGCGCGCTCGCTCTCGGACTCCGTGGCCCCGCTGCTTCCTCGCCTGCTCGACGGTTGCCCGACCGAGCGCTTCGACCGGCGGCGGGAGGAGCTCGAGGAGGTGCGTCGGGCCCGCGACGACCACCGACGGCTAGAGAAGTTGAGCCGCTGGGGGGATCCGCTCGCACGGGCCTTTGCGGGGCTCCTCAAGTTCGCGCTCGAGCCGACGACCCCGGCCGTGGTCTCCTTCCCGCTGCCGGGTGGCGCGGTCTCCTTCGCGCCGCTGGCCCGCACGGACCGGGAGGCGGAGGTCGCGGTCCAACAGTACGACGACCCGGCGCGGCTCCTGCTCGGCTACATTGACTGGGCGCGGAAGGGCTACCACTTCTTCGCGGGACGGCGTACGTTGTGGTGCACTGGTCGCTCCGCCCGCCCTCCTCCCGAGTTCCGGGTCGAGAAGATCGCCGGACTCCCCTACCGCCTTCTCGAGGACGGCGCTCACCACCGGTACGACTGCCCGCACCTCAAGGACGGGGAGTCGCGGCCGTTCCTCGAGGTGACCTGGTCGGGAGCCGAGCTCGCCTTCCGCGTCTGCCGGCGCTGCGCGAAGGACGACCGCCACCTCCTGTCGAGCCTCTCGGACGGCACCGCGAGCCCGGACCCGATCGAGGAGTTCCCGGTCCGGGCCCTTCTCAACGTCCGGTGCGAGGGCGGCCCGGGATGTGTGCACGCCGAACTTCCCGAGCTTGCCCGCGCGCTGCGACGCGGCTACGAGCTCGGGCGGGTTTCCGACGCGCGGCTCATCGACGACTACCTCGCGGAACTGCGGCCTCGGATCGAGCGCGCCGACCGGCCGACGTTCGTGGCGCGAGGCACCTGTTACGGCGGCGACCGGGCGCGGTTCCTCTCGGCGCTCGCTCCAACGCCGCTCGAGCGGCAGGCGCTCGAGGCCGTGCTCGGAGAGTGGTCGGGCTATTTCGAGGTCGATGAGCCGAGCGCGAGCCGGGCCCTCGAGCGGCTGTGGCCGGATCACGCCGAGGCGATCCTCGAATCGATCGTCGACGATTCGGCGGAGGTCCGACGACTGGTGGAGGATGCCCGCGCCGCCCCGGGCCGGATCGCCGAGATCCTGAAGCGGGCCCAACGTCAGAGCGAGGAACGTGAGGTGTTGGAAGCGCTCCCCCGCTATACGCAACTCGCCCGCGAGGCGGCCTGGGTCGACCGGATCGCCCGGGCCTATCGCACCCACCGCGAAGCCGGGGCGGAGCGGGCGATCCTTCAGTCGCTTCCTCGCGAAGGCAAGGAACGGGGGCTCGCCTACGGCTTCCTCGTGGCGCTCGGGCGGGCGAGCCCTCATGCGTGGCAGTTCTCCCCGACGGAGAAGGAGTTCGGGACCGCCCTCGCCGAGCGCGCGCATCTGCTCCTCGCGGCCCCAACCCCGGGCTACCACACGGCGCTCGACCGGCTCCTCCAACAGGCCGGGGTCGTCGATTGGGGCACCCCCGAGACCACTCCGGGCACCAAAACGCTCCCCCGTAGGGGTCCGGAAGCCGCTCGAGAACAGTTGCGTCCGGAAGGGTAGGCAAAAATAGCTGGTCGCGCTGATTATTATATCCTGTCCACAGACCCCTCACAGGGTCTCGCACCGGGAGCAGGGACCTTGAGCGCCTCCGACGCTTCAGCGTCGACCGCAATCGTCGTCGCGGGCGATGAGGAGACGCGGGTTCTCCTGCGCGGACTCCTCCGTCTCCATCACTTCCGGGTCGAGGGAGAAGCCGAGGGTGCGACCCACGGGCTCGAGCTCGTGCGGGAACGTCGCCCGTCCCTGATGGTCACGGACGTGAACCTGGCCGAGGGAGCCCCGTCGACGCTCGTTGCCGGGGCCCGCGCGCTCGTGCCGACCATACGGGTGATCCTGGTCGCACCGGCCTCACGGCCGCCTCCCGCTTCGCCCGACCCGTCCCACCGTCCGGACGTGGTGCTCCTCCGGCCGTTCCGGATCCGGCAATTTGCGGATGCGCTCCTCCCGCCCGCGTCGGGCGGGGGTGTCGCCCGGCCGTTCTAGCGGCCGACGCACCACCCGCTAATCCGGGGGTAGTCGAAAACGCTCGAGCGCCGCGGTCTCGGCGAAGTGGAGCTCGGGCGCCGGCACGACGATCGAGTGCATCGGGGGACCGAAGTCGACCGCGCGCAATCGCGCGATCGGAGCGAAGAACCCGCGCGCGTCGTCCCGCCCGACGCGGGCCGCCACCGCGAGCGGAGCTTCCTCGGGGAGCGTCGAGCGGTCCGGGTCCCGCTCGCGCAGGATCGCGAGCGCCTCGGTCGCGGTGAGATAGCGGTCCACCTCCGGCCGGAGGTCGAGGAGCAGGAGCGTGTGGAGGCCCCGGGACCGGTTCCCAGCGATCTGTTCGAGCGGAGAACGCGGCGCGAAATCGGGGGCGGGGAACGGAAGCGAGACCGTCCGGCCGAAGCGGTAGTGCGAGAGCCCGAGGAACCCGGCCGCCGCCGTCAGGATGCTCGCGTTCGAGAGGTAATGCCAACGGTGGCCCGCCCGCTCGGCCGCGAGGCGGAGCGCGACGTGGGTCGTGGCGGCGAACGGGTCCCCGACCACGAGGAGGACCACCCGTGCCTCGCGCGCGAGCGCTGCCAGGACCGGCCCCTCCGACTCGAGTTCCGCGCGGTCGAGCAGGACGATCGGGTGGCCGATCTCCGCGCTCAATCGCGCGAGCGTCCCGGGCGGGGCGGTCGCCGTGTACTGCTCGGCAAACACCGCGCCGGAGTCCCGGAGCACCGTGACGGCACGACGGGAGAGTCCCTGTTCGTCGCCGAGCCCGAGGCCGACGAACCACAGCTCGCTCATCGCCCGGCCTAGCCGCGGACCGCCATGACGGGGCACGGCGCCGCGCGGAACAGCTCCTCGATGAACCGTCGGGTGAGGAGCGGGCCCCCGGCCCGGTCGGACTCCTCGCCGACCACCACGAGCCCGTACCGCTCCCGCGCCGCCGCCTGAAGGATCAACTGCGGAAGCTGATGGCGTCGGCCGAGGATGGCGCTCGGGAACATCGTGCGCTTGCGCGTGATGAGGGTCCCCCGGGGGCCCTTGCCGTTGACCCCGCTCGGCGGGGGGCCGGCGCCGTCGCGCGCGCCGAGCGTCAGGGCCACGACCGGGACCCCGCCGTTCCGCACCGCGATCTCCTCCGCCACCTGGGTCGCGGTGGGCGACGGCATCTCGCCGAGCGTCGGGAGCAGGATCCTCGGGATCCGATCGGCCGCCAGGCCGAGGCGGTTCAGTACGAGGACGTTGGCCCGGGCGTGGTGCAGGATCCCGGTCGCGGTGTGCCCGACGAACGGATTGTGGCTGCGCCGGTCCCCCCGGAGCGTCAGAAGGATCGCGTCGACGTTGTGGGACTCGGCGCTCTCGAGGATCTCTCCCGGGACGTCGGTCGCCGCACGCACTTCCGGGTCGACCTTCACGTCGAGGGCCGCGGCGG
>DAIDCO010000004.1:0-49539 GCA_027309555.1 bacterium | reverse complement strand
CCCCCACGACCAGGTGGACCGAGGCCCGCCACTCGCGCGTGACCTGGGGCAGCGTGGTCGTCGGGATGACGTGGAGGACGCGGATCTCTCCGTCGGCCTCGAGGAGCATCGCGGCGAACCGGATGAGCGGTTCGACCTCGGCGGGCTCCTGTACGGGTACGAGGATGTGCCGGTACATCGTTACCTTCCGATCAGCGGCAGGAGGGCGAGGTCGAGCTCGAGCACGTCCACGTAGGAGATCCCGAAGTAGGGGACCACGGACGTGACGATATGCTTGTTGACGAACGACTGGAGATCGGCGATCGAGAGGTTCGTCGCCACCGCGACGCGCGGGATCTGGACGAGGACCGCCTCGGGGACGAGGTCCGGATCCATCGAGGAGGCCGACGGAGCGGCCCACCAGATCGGCACCGTCGCGTTCACCGTGAGGTTGCCGTAGGCCCGCATCCAGCCGAGGGTCTCGTTGATCAGGGCCCGGAGCGCGGGGTCGCTCGGCCCGGGCGGGGAGGGGGACCCGTTGAGGAAGCTATAGTCGGTCAGCGACGGGCGCTCCCAGAACAGGTACGGGCGGCTCAGGTTCTGGGCCACCAGGCTCGAGCCGACGAGCGTGCCGTTGTGGTAGAGCAGGGAGCCCCCCGCCGCGTGGGGGTCGAGGACCTCGGCGATCCCGGTGAGGGCGAGCGGATAGGCGAACCCGGCGACGAAGATCATCGCGACCAGGAACAGCCCGGCGGCGCGGACGTGGCCGCCGACCGAGTGGGCGGGTGGCCGACGGGGGCCCGAGATGGCGATGGGACCGGGGGGACTCATAGCCCTCCGATCGGCAGGAAGTGACCGACGGCGACGCCCCAGCTCTGGTAGATCGACCACGTCGAGGCCCAGGCGAGCAGGAGGTAGATCAGCTTGATCCCGACGAACGCGCTGACAAGCCCCCCGAAGCCGTAGAGGATGAGATTGCGCCGGAGGAGGTCGATCGCCGAGCGCGGGCGGAACGGGACGCCCACGAGGGCGAGCGGGATCAGGATCGGGATGATGAGCCCGTTGAACAGGAGCGCGGCGAGGACCGCGAGCTGAGGGTTCCCGAGGCCGAGCACGTTCATGACGTCGATGCCGGGCAGCGCGGCCGCGCCCGACGCGATGAAGATCGCCGGGATAATCGCGAAATACTTCGCCACGTCGTTCGTGATCGAGAACGTTGTGAGCGCTCCCCGGGTGATCAGGAGCTGCTTGCCGATCGAGACGACCTCGATCAGCTTCGTCGGGTCGTTGTCGAGGTCGACCATGTTACCGGCCTCCTTCGCCGCGCTCGTGCCGCTGTTCATGGCGAGCCCGACGTCCGCGCGCGCCAGGGCGGGGGCATCGTTCGTCCCGTCCCCGGTCATCGCGACCAGCCGGCCGCGAGCCTTCTCCCGCTCGACCAACGTGAGCTTCGACTCCGGCCGGGCCTCCGCGACGAACTCATCGACCCCGCTCTCCCGGGCGATCGCCGCGGCCGTGAGACGGTTGTCGCCGGTGCACATGATCGTGCGAATCCCCATCGTCTTGAGCTCGCGGAGCCGGTCGCGTATGCCGGGCTTCACCACGTCTTTCAGGATGACAAGGCCGAGCGCGCGGCGGTTCGAGGTGATCGCGAGCGGCGTCATCCCCTGCCGCGAAGCCTCGGAGGCGGCGGCGCGGAGCTCGGGCGGGAGGAGCGCTCCGTACGCCTCCATCGTTTTGACCGCCCCCTTGTAGACCTCGGTGCCGTCCGGCAGCACGATCCCGCTCATCGGACGCTCGACGGCGAACGGCAGCACCTTGAACTGTCCCGGCTCGAGCCGGCGCGTCGGGGCGTTGCGCCGGGCGGCGAGGCGAACGATCGAGCGACCTTCGGGCGTGTCGTCGAGGCTCGAGGCGAGGAGCGCCCCTTCGAGCAACTCGGAGGCGGAGACCCCCGGCGCCTCGACGAACTGCACGGCGAGGCGGTTCCCCACCGTGATCGTCCCGGTCTTGTCCAGGATGAGGACGTCCAGGTCCCCGGCCGCCTCGACCGCCTTCCCCGACTTGGCGATCACGTTCGCGCGGGCCGTCCGATTGATGCCCGAAATGCCGATCGCTGGTAGGAGCGCTCCGATCGTGGTCGGCATCAGACAGACGAACAGCGCGATGACCGTGGCGAGGTCGAGAGAGACGATGTGGGTGTCGCTAGCGAGGAAGACGAACGTCACCACGACCGTGAAGAGGGCGATCGTGAGCGCGGAGAGCAGCACGATGAGCGCGAGCTCGTTCGGGGTCGGCTCCCGGCCCTGCCCCTCGACCAGACGGATCATCCGGTCGAGGAACGACTGCCCGCGGATCGCGGTCACTCGGACACGGGCGGTTCCCTGGAGCACGCGCGTCCCTCCGAGCACGCTCGTCTTGTCCCCGCCGCTCTCCCGGGTCACCGCCTCCGACTCTCCGGTCATCATCGACTCGTCGATCAGGGCAGCCCCGTGGATCACGTCGCCGTCCATCGGCACCGGCTCGCCGGCCCGGATCTCGACCGTGTCGCCGACGTGCAGCACGTCGGAAGGGACCCAGCGGTCGGTCCCGTCCGGCAGGACCTGCCGCGCTCGGATCCCGCTGCGGATCTCACGTAACGCATCGGCGCGCGCGCGTCCCTGCGCCTCGGCGATCGCGGTCGCGATGTTCGCGAACCACAGGGTCAGGAACAGGATGACCGTGACCCATAGGAAGTAGTTCGGATTGTAGGTGCGCGCGAGGTCCGGGAACGGCTGCGGAACGAGCGTCAGCACAACGAGAAAGAGGAAGAGGATGTAGACGGAGAACATGACGGGGTAGCGGACCTGGTTCCGCGGGTGGAACAAACGGAACGAGTCGGCGAGGACCGTCGCGAGCGACGTGTGCGGCACCCGCCGGACCGATACTCGCGCGCCCGGCTCCGCCACGCTACGGACCTCCCACGATTTGGGCGAGCGGGCCGAGGGCGATGACCGGAAGGAAGAGGAGCACCGAGACGATGATCAGGAAGAGGGTGATGTACACGGTGAACGTCGCGCTCGCGGTCTGGAGGGTCCCCGGACCGGGCGGCAGGACCTCCTGCTCCGAGAACATCCCGCCGACCTTCAACATCGCCCAGATCGGAACAAAGCGGCCCACGAACATCACGACGCCCCCCGCGACGTTGAAGAACGTAGTGGTGTCGTTGAACGGGCCGGCGGCGAGCGCGCTTCCGTTGTTGGCCGATTCCGACGTGAACTCGTAGAGGACCGAGGTGAACGTGTGGGCCGAAGTCGGCAGGGACACGGACGCCGTGGACACGAACCCGCCCGCCACCGCGACCACGAGAGGGATCAGGATCGACGCCGGATGAACCAGGAGCGCGAGCGCCGCCCAGCGGACGTGGCCGGTCGTGATCTTCTTGCCGAGGTACTCCGGGGTCCGCCCGACCATGAGCCCCCCAACGAAGACTCCGAGGACCGCGAAGAGGAGCAACATGCCGAAGCCGGTCCCTTCGCCGCCCGGGGTGCTCTGCGTGAACATGCCGAACAGGAGCACCAGCTGGGCCACGGGGGAAAGCGCGCCGATCTGCATGTTGGTCGCTCCGGTGTTCGTATACACGCTCACGACCTGGAACAACGAAGCCTCGGGCAGGCTGAACCGGGTCTCCTGCCCGACCGGGTAGCCGTTCGGGGAGAGTCCGAGCGAAGGGATCGCCCCGAGGGCGGGATTGAGCGCGGCCTGGTAGGTGATGAAGAGGGCGAGGGCGACCGCGAAGACGATGAGGATCGTTCCCATGAACGGCCAGGACTCGCCCCGCCGTCGGATGATCTGGCCGAAGGCGAACGGCGTCGAGAACGGGATGAGGAGCATGACGAACACGCCGAAGAGGTTCGACAGCGCGCTCGGATTGGCGAGCGGCGAAGCGGCGTTCGCCGAGTAGAACCCGCCTCCGTTCGTCCCGAGGAACGAGATCGCCTGGAACGAGGCGACCGGGCCGAGAAAGATCTCCTGGGTCCCGCCCGTGATCGGGTGGGCGATCACGTAGTTCGTGAACGTCTCGGGGACCCCCAGCAGCACGAGGACCAGCGCGAAGAGGGCCGAGAGGGGGAGCAGCACCCGTGAGATCGTCCGGACGAGGTCGACGTAGAAGTTGCCGACCGTTCCGTCCTTGCGAACGAAACCGCGGATCATCGCCACCGCGACCGACAGCCCCGTCGCGGCCGAGACGAACAGCGCGAGGGGCCAGGCAATGACGAGCGAGCCGAGGCTGAGCTGAGTCTCGTTGGTGAAGTGCGTGAAATCGGTGTTCGTCGTGAAGCTCGCGGCGGAGTGGAACGCGAGGTCCCAGCCCATGCCCGGCGCCGCGGTCGCGTCGTACGGGAGGAGGTTCTGGAAGAAGAAGAAGGCGTAGAGGAAGGCGAAGACCCCGGCGTTGACGAGGAGGACGGCGAACATGTACTCCCGGGCGCTCATCGCGCGACGGGGGGAGGTGCCGAGGAGACGGTACACCGTCCGCTCGATCGGGTTCAGGAGCACATCCCCGAACGCGGGCCGGTCCATGTACACGCGGCCGAGGTAGGCCCCGAAGAACGGCGCGACCGCGAGGACGAGGGCGATCAGGAACAGGACGTCCCATATCGATTGGAACGCGAACACGTCCCTCCGTACGTCTCAGAACCGCTCGGGGTGGACCATCGAGTAGGCAAGGTAGATCACCAGCGCCGCTGAGACCACCGTGAGTACGGCCAGTCCGAGGTGCTGGGCCACCACGTGGAGGAGATCCATAGGCCCGGTCGGGGCGTTGGACCCGGGGCCGGTTATTTAGCTTCCCTGACCGAGTCGCATGCTAGCACGCGGTCGGCGAACGTTTATACCGGGTCGTCCGGGCGGGGCTCCTCCCCGGCCGGGGGCCGGTCCCCGTCGGCGCGCGGGGCGCTCGGCCGCCGCCGCGCCTCGGAGGAGAGCCGACGGACGATGCGATGCATCGCCTTTTCCCGTCGGGCCTCCGACTTCTGGTAGGCGACGTCCCGGGTCTCCCGCGTCAGCAGGACGACCACGTGGCCGATCGAGCTACGGCCCGTGCGGCCGCGGCGCTGGATGGCCCGGATCTCGCTCGGGACGGATTCGAAGAAGACGACGAGGTCGACATCGGGGACATCGAGTCCCTCCTCCGCGACGCTGCTCGCGACCAGGATGGGAAACCGGCCCTGGCGGAACCCACCGAGGACTCGGGCCTGCTCCTTCTGGTTCATCCCCGGGTCCTTCCGGTCCCGGGTCGACTGTCCGACGAACCGGCCCACGGTCCACCCCTGGAGCTCGAGCACTTCCTGGATGGTCTGGATCGTGTCGCGGTACTGGGCAAAGACGAGTACCCTCGGAGGGTGATCCCGCCCCGCGCCGAGCGTGGTCCGGACCAGGTCGACGAGCGCGTCGAGCTTCGGATGGGACGGCTCTCGCGTCGAGCGCAGGAACTCCTCCGCCTCCCGGCGGGCCCGAACGACCTCGGGGAGCTGGAGGACCGCGCGGTCCCCTCGAGCCGATTTCTCCTTCGCCGCGAGCCGTTCGAAGTACTGGAGGAACGGGGCGAGCCCCTGGGTCTCGAGCCGCTCCTGCGCGTGGTGAAGGTGCAGGAGCACGAGTTGGTGAAAGAGCGGCCCGAAGCGGCGCACCATCGGACCGGGGCGGGCAAAGATCTCCGCCCGCAACGCGATGAGGTCCTTCACCGAGAGCGAGGCGATCGGCTTCTTGCGCAGATAGCCCATCTTCTGGAGCTTGCGGGCCGTCGCCCGCGAGGCCTCTCCCACGAGGTCGCGGATGTGGGACACGGCCGGCGGAAGGTCGACCCAGCAGAGGTCGACGTCGACCGGCTGGACGTACTCCCGCACCCCCTCGTCCTCGCGCGACCGGGCCTCGATGCGGTGGACCCCAAGGTTCGCCACGACCTCCTCGATCCGCGCGTCCTGCCCGCCCGGCGAGGCGGTGAGGGCCAGCACTCGGCTCCCGACGGGACGCTCGGTGGCATACCGGGCGGCGATCGGGACGTAGACGTACTTGCCGACCGCGTGGTGGGCCTCGTCGAACACGATCAGCGCGACGTCCCGGAGGCCATAGCGACCCGCCGCAAGATCGTTCTGGATGATCTCCGGGGTCGCAAACACGAGGTCCGCGCCCTCCCACGCCCCTTCACGGACCGGGCGCCGGATCGTGCCGGTGAAGCGGGAGGCTCGCAGCGGGAGCAGCCATCGGGCGAACGACTCTGCGTGCTGTTGGACGAGCGGACGGGTGGGCGCGAGGAAGAGCACCTTGCCGTCCCGCGCGCGCAGAAGCTCGGCCCCGAGCAAGGCGGCGATCACGGTCTTGCCGAGGCCGGTCGGCAGGACCACCAGGAGGTCCTCCTCGAGGCCGATCCGCGCGAGGTCGAGCTGGAACGGTAGCGCCCGTATCTCCCCGTCGCGAACGAGGGGATGTTCGACCATCCCGTCCACGATCCGCCAGACCCCGGGCAACGGCGGAGGGTGCGGCCGGCCCGGAGCGGACCGGGGGGGGCCGGGAACCGGGCCCTCGCCCGAGAAATCATCGAGCCGACGCTGCCGAGGCACCGCGTTCCTCACCGTCCGCCCCACCGCCCCGGAGGCTTAGGCGCATTGGCCCGGGCTGGCCCGGAAACGCCCGGATCGGGCCGGTCGGAGGAGAGGGCGTTCGACCTCACCGTGCGGCAGTCTCGGGGACCAGGGAGGTCCGGCCGCCGAGGTAGGGTCGGAGGGCCGCGGGGATTGCGACCGTGCCGTCGGGCTCCTGACACTGCTCGAGAAGGACGGCCAGGGTCCGCGAGGTAGCGACCTCGGTGGAGTTGAGCGTGTGCGGGATGGTCTTCCCCGGCCGGCCCGCCTTACCCATTCGGATCCGGAGCCGCCGGGCCTGGTAGTCGGTGCAGTTCGAGCAGCTCACCACCTCCCGGTAGGCTTGCTGACGGGGGAACCAGGCTTCGATGTCGTACTTCTTGGCCGCTACGGTCCCGAGGTCCCCGGTGCAGACGTTCACCACCCGGTACGGCACCCCGAGGCGTCGGAGCAGCTCCTCGGCGTTCGCGCGCAGCTCCTCGTGGATCCGGAACGAATCTTCCGGGCGACAGAAGACGAACTGCTCGACCTTCTGGAACTGGTGGACGCGGAAGATCCCCTTCTGATCGACCCCGTGACCGCCGATCTCCTTGCGGAAGCATGGGCTGACCCCCGCGAGCCGGATCGGCAGCGTATCCTCGTCGAGGATCTCCCCGCGGTACAGCGCCGCGAGCGGGTGCTCGCTTGTCGCGATGAGATAGAGATCCTCGCCCTCTACCCGGTACATCACCTTCTCGAAGTCCGCGAGGTCGGTGACATCCTCGTACGGAGCCCGCCGGAGCAGGAGGGGGGGCTCGACCGGGGTGAATCCGCGCTCGACGAGGAGGTCGAGCGCCATCCGCTGGAGCGCGAGGTCGAGCAGGACGACCCCTCCTCGCAGGTAGTAGAAGCCCGCTCCGCTCACTCGGTGGGCGCGGTCGAACTCCGCCATCCCGAGCCGCTCGAGGAGCTCCCCGTGGGACGCGAGGTGTGCGCCGTCGGCCGTCGGCTCGCCCCACGTCGCGACTACGACGTTCTCGGAATCGTCCCGGCCGAACGGCACGGAGTCGTCGATCAGATTCGGAAGTCGGCGTAGAAGAACGTCCCGCTCGAGCCGAAGCTCCTGCTCCCGCGCCTCCGTAGCCCGCAGGCGATCGGGGATCGTCCGGGCCTCGTCTTCGAGGGCGGGCGAGGGGGCGCCGCCCGCCCGTGCTTTGGCGATCTCCTGGCTCAGCGCGTTGCGACGCCGGCGGAGGTCGTCGGCCGCGAGGAGTAGGGCCCGCCACTCGGTGTCCTTCTCGCGTGCCGCTCGGGCCACGTCGAGGTACTCGGTCCGCTGGCGCCGGCCGAGGTTCTCCTCCACGCGCGCGGGTTCTTTGCGGAGGAGTTCGACGTCGATCATCCTGCATCCCCAGGGCCTGCCCGCGAAAATGCTTGCCCCCTCGCCGCCCCCTACTGCTTTTAGCACGCCCGACCGTGCTCCCGGCCGAGAGGCGAGCAGCATGGCAACCCAGGCGGAGGAGTTCGGGCTCTACATCGGGGGAAAGTGGGTCGTGCCCACGGGAGCGAAGCGGTTTGAGACCACCAACCCGGCCAACGGAGAGACCGTAGGGTCGTTCGTCTCGGGAACCGCGAAGGATGCCACCGACGCCATCGCGGCGGCCCACGTCGCGTTCCGGCCGTGGAAGGAGACGCCCGCGCCGAAGCGAGGGGAGATCCTCCTCGAGGTCGCCCACCGGATGCGCCACGCGAAGTCGGCGCTCGGCCGGATCGTGACGCGCGAGATGGGGAAGGTGATCGGCGAGGGGCTCGGCGACGTGCAGGAGTCGATCGACTTCGTCGAGTACATGGCGGGCGAGGGCCGCCGGCTCTTCGGCGAGACCGTCCCGAGCGAGCTCCGTTCGAAGTTCTGCCTCACGGTCCGACAGCCGAAGGGCGTGGTCGCCTGCATCACCCCGTGGAACTTCCCGACCGCGATCCCGAACTGGAAGATCGCGGCCGCCCTGATCACGGGCAACACGGTCGTGTTCAAGCCGGCCTCGGGCACCGCCCGGTGCGCCGCGGAGGTCGTGAAGGTCTACGAAGAGGCTGGCCTGCCCGACGGGGTCCTGAACCTCGTGACCGGGCCCGGCGGCGTCGTCGGGAACGCGCTCATCGACGACCCGCGCGTGCGCTCCGTGTCGTTCACCGGCGGGGTCTCGACCGGTCGCGAGGTCTACGTGCGGGGCGCGCAGGGCCTCAAGATGGTCCACCTCGAGCTCGGAGGGAAGAACCCGGTGATCCTCATGGAGGACGCCGACCTCCCGCTGGCGCTCGACGGGGTCCTCTTTGGGGCGTTCGGAACCTCGGGCCAACGGTGTACGGCGACCAGCCGACTGATCATCCACGAACGGGTTTACGACGAGTTCCTCGCGCTGCTCACCGACCGACTCGACCGCTTCCCCGTGGGGGACCCGCTCGACCCGAAGACCGCGATGGGCCCGGTCGCCTCGCTCGACCAGGAGAAGAAGATCCTCGACTACATCGAGGTCGGGCAAAAGGAGGCGACGCTCCGCTACGGGGGGCACAAGCTCACCGGTGGCGCCTACGACCGCGGCCACTTCCTCGAGCCGACGATCTTCGAGACCACGCACGGCACCCGGATCTCGAAGGAGGAGATCTTCGGACCCGTCCTTTCGGTCCTCCGGGTCGCGAGCTACGAGGAGGCGGTCCGAGTCGCGAACGATGTCGACTACGGACTGTCCTCCGCGATCTACACCCGCGACGTGAACCGCGCGTTCCGAGCGATCGAGGACCTCGAAGCGGGGATCACGTACGTGAACGCCCCGACGATCGGCGCGGAGGTTCAGCTGCCGTTCGGTGGGATCAAGAGCACGGGCAACGGTGGACGCGAGGCCGGCAGCGTCGCGGTCGACGAGTTCACGGAGATCAAGACCGTCTTTGTCGACTTCTCCTCGAAACTCCAGAAGGCGCAGATCGACAGCGAGACCGTGGAATGAGCCGATACCGCGCGACCGACGCGCAGATCGATCGCGAGATCGAGGCGCTCGAACAGATCGCGCGGGTCCGCTTGCGACGGGCTTCCTCCGAACTCAAGGAGATCGACCGGGACCTGCGAGAGTTGAAGCGCGAACGCGCGCGCCGGCGGGTCGACTCGGGGACCGAGGTCACCGCCGGGGCCGTCCGGGACGAGGTTCCGACCTAGGGCGCGGAACGGACGGGACCAGCCCTCGCAGTCCGGGAACCCAAACCGGGGCCATTACCGGGAACTACACGCAGTTCCCGCACCGACCTCAACCTTCTAGTATCGACCTGCGCCATCGCGGCGGGAGGTCCACTCATGGGAACTCCTCCGCCCGCATCTTCGACGCCTTCCCCGAACCCACCGAACGGGAGCTCGTCACCCCCACCGTCGACGGGCGGGGCCGGTACGCTCGGACGGTCGAAGGGGCTGCTCGGGGGGATCCTGGCGGTCGTGATCGTGGCCGTGATCGTGCTCGCGCTCTTGTTCTCCGGGGTCATCCCCGGGCTCACTTCGAGCTCGGGGAAGGGCGGCTCGGGGGGCGGGGGCCCGTCGTACAACGTGACGTTCTCCGAGTCGGGCCTTCCGAGCGGTACCAGCTGGTCGGTCACCCTCGGGGGCACGCAACTCGCGTCGACCGGAACCTCGATCGTCTTCCAGGACCCCAATGGCACGTACGGCTGGACCGCCGTCGCGACCGGCTACAAGGCGACCCCCGCGACCGGGACGGTCACCGTCTCGGGAGGTCCGCAATCTCAGGCAATCTCCTTCACCGCCCTTCCCCCCGGGAGCTACTCGGTGACGTTCACCGAGTCGGGTCTCCCCTCGGGTACCAGCTGGTCCGTCACCTTCAACGGAACGCTGGGCAGCGCGACCACCAGTACCATCGCTTTCATTATTGGAAACGGGACGTGGCCGTACTCGGTCGGTGCCGTGCCCAATTACACCCCCAGCTCCGCCTCGGGGAACGTCGCGGTCTCGGGCGGACCCGCTTCGCAAGCCATCGCGTTCAGCCCCTCGGGCGGCGGAGGCGGTGGAGCCCAAACGTTCAGTCAAGCGAAGCCCGTCGCGGATAGCACGGTCGCACCCTACTCATCGTCGGCGAAACTTTGGGGCGCCTTCGGTATCGATAGCCGCAATCCGTACACGAACAGCACGACCAACACGACCAAGTCGAACTGCACGCTCACCGGAGGTGCGACCGGAACCATAACGCTCCCGACGTTCACCGGCAACTATCATTCGGGAGTGGCCCCCGCGTGGGTCTTCCTGTACTACCAGGCTTCGCCCCAGGCAGCCTTCGCAGCTGTCGTACTGAACGGGCAGGGAACGTACGCGGGCGAAGAGAGCGGCTCCAGCTGTTTCACCTCCGGATTCGGAAACTTCACCGTCCCGAGCAGCGTTATTGATAGCCCGGCTGCCGGGTCCGCCGCGGCGTCGACGACGAACGGTTCGGCCTTCGTCGCCGCCCACTCCTCGGCGGATGCGGCCTACAGCCTCATCGGATCGTACACCTACTCGTACGGCAGCTACAATTTCACCGAGCCGTCGATGTGGGCCGTATCGTTCACGACCTGTTCGGCCGGGGTCACGGGGCCGGGGTCGAGTTACTCGGCTGATATCAACGCGACGAGCGGGGCGGTGGTTCAGTCGACCCCGATCCTGACCGTCAATTGCACGGGCAATCCGACGTTCGCCCCGGCCGGTGGAGGAACGATGGTTCCGACCGGCACGCTCGGATCCAGTGCGAGTCGCGAGATGATACTCGCGATCGAGTCCCGCGACTGAGTGGAGGTCGGGGACCGTCAGAACGGCCCGGTCCGGCCCGGATTGTCGAAGTTCGTGAGAAGCATCTGACCCCGGGACTTCGGACGCCCGACCGGCGCGATCAGGGGGTCCTCTTCGAGGGCGGGCATGGTCTCGGAGATCGGCACGTCGACGATGATCTCGCGGGTACGTCCTCCGCGACCGCGAGAGACGATGGTCGCGCGAATGAGCCCGAGCGACTCGAGCTCGGAAACGTAGTTCGAGATCGACCGCGCGTGCAGCGGTTGCAGTCCGAGACGTTCGGCGAGTCGCTTGTAGCTCTCGTAGACCTCGCCGGTGAGAACGCCGGTGCGACGTCGCTCGTAGGATTGGAGAATCGCATAGAGGAGGACCTTGCAGTGAGGCGGGAGGGTCCGGCAGCATTCGACGATGATGTCCTGTTCGAGCCGGTTCTTCGCCTTCACTACGTGGTCCGGCGTGATTCGCTTCGCGTGGTCGCGTTCGGCCATCTCGGCTGACAGTCGCAGCAGGGCGAGGGCCCGTCGGGCGTCGCCGTTCTCGAGAGCCGCGTAGGCCGCGCACCGTTCAACGACCCCCGGGTCGACGACGCCGTCCCGAAACGCCTCGCGTGCCCGTTCGCGCAGGATGTCCTGCAGCTGGAGGGCATCGTACGGTGGGAAGAGGATTTTCTCCTCGTTGAGCCGGCTGCGGACGCGAGCGTCGAGCTGATTGGTGAACTTGAGGTCGTTCGAGATGCCGACGAGCACCATTCGCGCCGTCTCGAGCTCCGTGTTGAGCTGACTGAGGGTGTAGAGGACCCCGTCCCCGCTTCGCGCGACGAGGCGGTCGATCTCGTCAAGAACCAGGATGATCGTGCCCCCTTTCGCGTCCATCAGCCGGCGCATTCCGGCCTGGACCCGGTCGAGCGACCAACCCGTGGGGATCCGTTCGCCCTCCGTCTTCGCGAAGGAGTTCCCGGTCGTCTGGAGCAGGCTGTACGGAGTGTCGATGTTCCCGCAGTTGAGGGTCACGAAACTGAGCTGGCCCGTCAGCTCGGTCCGGCGCAGCATCTCCTGCCGCACCTGGGCGACGACCGCGGTCTTCCCCGTACCGATCTTCCCGTAGATGAGCAGGTTCGAGGGAATGTCCCCGCGCAGGGCCGGCGCCAGGATCTCGGCGACCTGGCGAACCTGCTGCTCGCGGTGGGGAAGCCGGCTCGGCACGTAGGAATCACGAAGCACCTCCTTCGTCCCTCGAAACAGCTCGCTCTTCGACTGGAGGAGCGCATCCAGGAACTCGCTCGCGGAACTCGGGGTACCGGTCGGGGGCGCGGCCCCTGTGACGTTCGAGGGGTTCGCGGGTCCCCCGGCCGGTCGGCGGTCGCCGACGGGCGCGACCGCCGGGTTCGTGGCGTACGTGGGTTCGGGCCGCTCCGGCGTCTCCGCCGGCCGGTCCTCAGGAGCAGGTGGCACCGTCTAAGCCTGCCCGGGCCTCGGGCGGCAGTGCGAGGGGCGCGTTCCATATCTATCTTTTGCACGCGCTCGACGAAAAATCGGCCGTGAGCGGTCGGCGAGGTCCCCGGCGCATCGCGGACGGATGCCGGGACGGGACCGAATGCATTTGAAGGAGAGAGGTTCTTCGCCGGCCGATGACAGAGTACCCCCACGGGGACGGAGCGCCCACTTCGAGCACGGGCACGCTCTCGATCCCGTTCCTCGTCGTCGCGGCGGTCCTCTGCGGTGTCGGCCTCTTCGGCCTCTCGTACTGGCTCCTGACCCAGAACTGGATCGCGTTCGCCTCCCTCCTTCCGCTCTTCCTCGGAGCCTACATGCTCTTTCTGCGCGGCACCGGCCCCGACCGGGCGTAGCCGTCGGGCGAAGCGAGCCGATGGCCGGGCCGTCGTCCTCCGAGCGACCCCTCGTTCTCGTCAAGCTCGGCGGCAGCGTCATCACTCGAAAACGCGAGGTCGAGCGATTGCGCCCGAAGGTCCTCGACCGGCTCGCCCGCGAGGTGGCGGCGGTGCCCGAGCGGGCCGTGGTCCTCCTGCACGGCGCGGGCTCGTTCGGCCACCCGGGCGCCCGTCGCTTCGGGCTCGCACGGGCTCCGGCTCCGAGCGTGCCAGCCCGTCAGCGGGCGCGCGGGGCGGCGATCGTCTCGGCCGAGGTGCGGCGCCTCCACCTCGAGGTACTGCGGGCCCTCCTCCGGGCCCACGCTTCCCCGATCTCCGTGCCGGTGGCCACCCACGTCCGCAATGCCGCCGGTCGACTGGTGGCGCTCGACCCCTCCGCGTTCCCGGGCGCGCTCGCGCGCGGCCTCCTTCCGGTCTCCTTCGGCGACGTGGTTCCGGACGACGAGTGGGGCTCATCGATCCTCAGCGCGGATACGATCGCGGTCGAGCTCGCGGCCCGTCTGCGCCCGGACCGGGTCGTCTTCGTGAGCGACGTGGCTGGAATCCTCGAGGGACCGGCCGACCAACGCCGGGCGGTCATCCCCGAGGTGACGGAAGCGGTGGTCGCCGGGCTCCGTTCCCCTTCGGGAACGAGGGACGTCACCGGCGGAATCCGGGCGAAGGCCGAGGCGATGCGGGCGATCGCCCGGGGGGGGACCGACGCAGGTCTTATTAGCGGACTCACCGATGGAGCGCTCTCTCGCGCGATCCGAGGGGAGATGGTCTACGGGAGCTGGGCGCACGCAGGGGCCCCTTGACCCCCCCGAATCGGGCGGGCTCGACCTCAGCCACCGTAAGGCCGAGCATGTGAAGGTGGTCCTCGGTCGCGAGGTCGAAGGACGGTACCGCTACTGGGACGATATCCAGCTCGTCCACCGGGCGCTCCCTGAGGTCGATTTCGCGGAGATCGACCCCTCCGTGACGCTCCTCGGCCATCGGCTGGCAGCCCCGATCGTGATCACCGGGATGACCGGGGGCTTCCCGGACGCCAGGAAGATCAACGACAACCTTGCCCGCGCGGCCGCGGAGGTCGGCGTCGCAATGGGCGTGGGGAGCGAGCGGGCGGCGGTGCTGAAAGGCCAGTACCCCGAGAGCTATGCGACCGTCGCGCAGCACGCGGTACCGCTCAAGTTCGCGAACATCGGCGCCCCCCAGATCATTCCCCAGAACCCCGGCGATCGGGTGGTGGGCGCGTCGGAAGTTCGGGCCGCGATGGAGCTGATCCATGCCGACGTCCTCGCGGTCCACCTGAACTTCCTACAGGAAGTGGTCCAGCCCGAGGGGGACCGGCGCGCGCGAGGTTGCCTCGAGCAGATCGGAGCACTGGCTCGCGAGTTTCCGGTCCTCGTCAAGGAGACCGGTGCCGGCATCTCGCACTCCGTCGCGCAGGCGCTGCGGGAGCGGGACGTGCGGGCCTTCGACGTGAGCGGCACGGGAGGCACGTCGTTCGCGGCGGTCGAGTACTATCGCGCGGTCGACCAGGGAGCGCATCGCGAGGCGAGGGTCGGCAAGACGTTCTGGGACTGGGGGATCCCCTCTCCGGTGTCGGTCCTCGAGCTCGTGCCGCTCGGCCTCCCGGTGATCGCGAGCGGGGGGGTCCGTTCGGGACTGGATGTCGCCCGGGCGGTCGCCCTCGGCGCCACCGCGGCCGGCACCGCGGGCGGAGTTCTTCGGGCTGCGTCGACCGGCTATGCCGAGACGAAGACCGAGCTCGAGACCCTCGTCCACGAGCTCAAGGTCGCGATGTTCCTCACCGGGTCCCGGACCCTCGCCGACCTCCAAAAGGCACCCTACGTGGTCACCGGGGAGACGCGACCGTGGCTCCACCGCTGACCGAAGCGCCATCCTCCTCTCCCGAAGCGGTGCATCGGGCGAAGCTCGCGTGGAAGCGGACGGCCCCCGGCGGCCCCCTTCCCTCGAACGTCGACTGGCTGAACGGACTCCCTCCCAAGGAGGCCCGTCGCTACGCTGGTGCGGTCCGTCGCAAGCCCTCACGGACGCTCTCGGGTGTCGCGATCGTCGCGGTGATGACGGCCCCGGCCCGCTGCCCCCACGGGCGCTGCACCTATTGCCCCGGCGGAATCGAGTACGCGAGCCCGCAGAGCTACACGGGCGAGGAGCCGTCCGCTTTGCGCGGGGCCCAGTTCCACTGGGACCCGGCGGCGATCACGCGGCACCGGATCGAGACGCTCGAGGCGATCGGGCATCCGACCAGCAAGGTCGAGGTGATCGTCATGGGGGGGACGTTCCCGGCCCGGCCGCGCAGCTACCAGACGAAGGTGTTCCAAGGCATCTACGATGGGCTCAACGGCACTCCGTCGTCCACCCTTGAGGGGGCCCAAGCCCGGAACGAGCTCGCCGAGCACCGAATGGTCGGCCTCACGGTCGAGACCCGACCCGACTGGTGTGACCGTCGGGTGCTACCGTTCCTTCTGGACGCCGGCGTCACGCGGGTCGAGATCGGGGTCGAGTGTCTCCACGACGACGTGCTCGCGGCGGTGGGCCGGGCCCACTCGACGGGGGACGTGGAACGCGCGACCGCGGAATCTCGGGACCAGGGGCTCAAGGTCGGCTACCACCTCATGCTCGGCCTGCCGGGGATGGACCCAGCGAAGGACCTCACCGACTTTCGTCGCCTCTGGGCGGAGGAGTCTTACCGCCCCGACTTCCTCAAGATCTACCCGACGCTCGTGCTCCCCGGCACTTCGCTCTACGAGGAGTGGAAGCACGGTCGGTACGAGCCGTACGACACGGAGACGGCCACTGCGCTCCTCGCCGCGCTAAAGCGGGAGCTGCCGCCCTGGGTGCGCATCCAGCGGATCCAGCGCGACATTCCGGCCCGCCTCATCGCGTCCGGGGTCCGGACGAGCAACCTGCGAGAGCTCGCGATCCGACGGCTCGCCTCGGAAGGCCGTCGCTGTCGATGCCTGCGGTGCCGTGAGGTGGGGCGCCGCGCCGCGCCGGCGATCGAGGATTTCGAACTGACCCGCACCGAGTACCGGGCTGCAGGGGCTCGTGAGCTCTTCTTTGCGTGGGAGGAACCGGGCTCCGACTCTGTCGCGGGTTTCCTCCGGCTGCGGCTTCCCGCGGGCGACCGGGCGGGGGCGCTCGACGCACCCGTCGTCCGCGAGCTCAAGGTCCTGGGCAGCGAGGTGCCCGTCGGCCAAGCGGGTGGGCGGCTGACGGACTACCAGCACCGGGGGCTCGGACGTCGGCTCCTCTCGGCCGCCGAGGAGGCGACCCGATCCGAGGGGTTCGACCGGATCTACGTCACGAGCGCCGTCGGCACTCGGTCGTACTACCGCCACCTCGGCTACGAACGGGCCGGCCCCCACATGGCGAAGAGAGTTTTCGCCGGACACAACCCCTGACGGGGATTCGCCACGGTTCCCCTCCCCCCGCTCGCGCAATCGTTAAACCCACCCCCGTCTCGCCGGTCGAAGGGAACGCCCAATGGCCCGTAATATCCAGGTCGAGCCGCTGCGCACCGTCCACATCGAAGACCAAGAGGTCGAGCTCGTCGAGCGCAAGGGTCTCGGCCACCCGGACTCGATCGCCGACGGGGTGTCGGAGTCGGTAAGCCGCGCCCTCTGCCGGCTCTACCTCGACGAGTTCGGCAAGATCCTTCACCACAACACCGACGAGACCCAGGTCGTGGGCGGCGGCTCCGAACCGAAGTTCGGGGGCGGCGTCATCACGAGCCCGATCTACATCCTCTTGGTCGGGCGCGCGACCACCGAGGTCAACGGCGAGAAGCTCCCCTACCGCGACGTGGCGATCAACGCGGCGCGCCAGTACGTCCAGTCGGTCTGCTCGCATGTGGACGTCAACAAGCACGTCGAGTTCGACTGTAAGATCGGCCAGGGGTCGGTCGACCTGAGGGGGGTCTTTGACCAGAAATCGGTCCTCGCGAACGACACGAGCTTCGGCGTCGGCTTCGCCCCGTTCTCCGACACCGAGCGATTGGTCCTGGAGAGCGAGAGATTCCTCACCCTCAAGCTCAAGAAGAAGCTCCCCGCCGTCGGCGAGGACGTCAAGGTCATGGGCTATCGGCAGGGCGAAAAGATCCGCCTGACCGTCGCCGCCGCGCTGGTCGACAGCGAGGTCGCGGACCCCCGGGAGTACCAGTCGGTCTGCGCCGAGGTCCAAGAGAAGCTCGCCGACCTCGCGGCGAAGCTCACCCGGCGCGAGGTCGCGATCGATGTCAACACCGCGGACGACCCCGAGCTCGGCCGCTACTACCTCACGGTCACCGGCTGCTCGATGGAAGCGGGCGACGACGGCTCGGTGGGGCGGGGCAACCGCGCGAACGGGCTCATCACGCCCTGCCGCCCGATGAGCCTCGAGGCCACGGCCGGGAAGAACCCGGTGAACCACGTCGGCAAGATCTACAACCTTCTCGGGAACCTGATCGCGAACGACATCGTCAAGGAAGCGGGCGGGAACGTCCGGGAGGTGCACGTCCGTATCCTCTCCCAGATCGGGAAACCGGTCGACCAGCCCCAGGTAGCCAGCCTCCAGATCCTGCCGGCGGACGGCGTCAAGCTCGCGCAGGTGAAGGGAAAGGCAGAGGCGGTCGCGCAGAGTTGGTTCGACCAGATCGACACGATCCCCCGCCGCCTCCTGACCGACAAGCTCTCGGTCTTCTAGGCCGTCGGACGCGGGGGTAGGGAGCCCCGGCCGTGCGTGTCTACCTCGAGAGCTTCGGATGCGCCCAGAACCGGGGCGAGGGGGCCGCGATCGCGCGGCAGCTTGCGGAATCCGGCCACGAGCTCGTAACGGACCTCCGCGCGGCCGACGCGGGCGTGCTCGTCACCTGTGGGGTCATCGGCCCGACGGAAGCCCGAATGGTCCGTCGCTGGCGGGCACTATCCAACCGCCTCGACCGCGTGGTCGTCACCGGTTGCCTGGTTCCGCTCCGCACGGGGCTCCTCGAGGGTCCCGGTCGGTTGCGCACGACGTTCGTCCCTATCCGGGAGCAGTCGAGCATTCCGTTCGTCCTGGCTGCGAACCATCGACCGCTCGGGAGCGGTTCGACCGACTCCGGAGAGGGCGCCGCGTTGCGACCGCTCGCCCCCGGCCCAGCCGCGACGGAGGAGGTCGTGATCGCCCAGGGGTGCACGAGCGGCTGTAGCTACTGCTTCAGTCGCCTCGCCCGCGGCGCTCTCGCCAGCGTCCCGATCCCCGAGGTCGTCCGCCGCGTGCGGGCGGCGGTCGCGCGGGGGGCTTCCGAGGTGCGGCTCACCTCGCTCGACACCGCCGCGTGGGGCTGCGACCAACTCGGAGGGGAACGGCTACCGGACCTCCTGCGGGCGCTCGAGGATGTACCGGGCGACTTCCGGATCCGGGTCGGCATGATGAGCCCCCAAACGCTCGGGCCGGTCCTCACCGAGTACCTTTCCGCCCTGGGTTCCGAGCGGGTCTACCGGTTCCTCCACCTTCCGGTCCAGAGCGGCTCCGACCGCATCCTCGCAGCGATGCATCGCGGCTACACGGTCGACGAGTTCGCCGCCCAAGTAGCCGCGGCCCGCGCCCGATATCCGGACCTCATGCTCGCGACCGACGTGATCGCGGGCTTCCCCGGCGAGACCGACGACGACCACCGGGCGACCGAGGGACTGCTCGGAACGCTCGGTGCGGAGATCGTGAACGTGACCCGCTTCTCGGCCCGCCCGGGAACCCCGGCGGCGCGACTTCCGCCCCTTCCTCCGGGGATCGCGAAACGCCGTTCGCGGACGCTCGCCGCCCTCCGCCAGCGGGTCGCCCGCGCCCGCCTCGAGCGATGGATCGGGCGGACGATGCCGGCCCGGGTCATCGAGTACGGACCGGGATCGAGCGCGGTCGCTCGCCTCCCGAACTACCTACCGGTCGTCCTCGGGGAGCGACCGCCGCTCGGGATCGAGCTCGCGGTGCGGATCGACGGCGCCCGCACCACGTACCTGCTCGGCCGGCCGACCACGGCGGCGTGCTAACTAAATACCTCGACCCGCCCTAGTCGGCGCGACCGCGGCCGGAGCCGGCCCGTACCCGCGGATGGGACGAGAGTGGCGCTCAGCTCGATCGAGATCACGGCCATCGTCCTCGTCGTCGTGCTCGCGGTCGCGGCCGCGGGGCTTCTCCTGTTCGTGATGCAACGCCTGCGCCGGCGGCGAGCGCAGCTCCTTCACGAGCTCCACGATCGCCCCGAACTGAGCCAGGACCGGGCCTTCAACCGGCTGGTCATGGCCCGACGCGAGGCCGATATTCTCGAGCGCCAGGGGGCCGATGTGACCCGGGCCCGGCAGAGGATCGCGGAGGCCCAAGGTGCCTTCGACACGCGAGCGTACGACCGGGCGTACCAATCCGCCCAGCTCGCCCACGAATCGCTCGTGAACACCCGAATCGGCCGAGCGCCCCTCCCCTCGTCACCGGGCCTCGCCGGACCGACCGCCTCGATCGGACCGGGTACGCCGCCCGACAGCGCCGTGCCGGAGTCCCCCGGACCCGCCATCGCGAAGAACCGGGCCGAAGCGAAGTTCCAGCTCCAGCTCCTCGAGCAGGATGTCACGCAGGCCGGTGCCGACCATCCCGACGCGCCCGGCACGGCCGAGGCGGCCGCCCTCCATCGCCGGGCGCAGGCTGCATTCGACCTAGCGGAGTTCACCGACGCGTTCGCGCTGGCGCTCAAGGGGCGTCGCGCGCTCGGCCGTCGGGTGGAGGCCCTTCCCCCGAGTCCCGCGACCCGGATCGAGACGCGACCGCCCGGGTCTCCCTCCCCACCGCCGAGATCGTCCGACGTCGACCGGACCGCCGAGCGGGTCGCAGGGGCGGAGCGTTGCCCCCAGTGCGGCTACCCCGCGCTCACGGAAGATACGTTCTGCCGGGGTTGCGGGACCCCCCGGGGGCCGGTGGTCTGCTCCAGCTGCGGGGCGGCTCGGGCCGCGACCGACACGTTCTGCGGGCGATGCGGCGCGGCGTTCGCCTAACTCAACAGCTCCGCGGGGGCGCCGGGCGCAACCCACTCGTCCAAGCGGCGCTGAGTTCGGGCATCGTGGAGGAGCGCGCTGGTCGCCTTCCATCGCTCGAGCGGGATGGCGAACGTGGTCCGGATCCGCTCGAGGAGTTCGGGAAGGCCGGAAAGGCGTTGCGGAGGCGCCCGCATCGCGGCGCGCACATGCTCGCGGACGTTCCAGACGCCGAGCGGGAGGATCTCACCGGGATGGACCTCGCGCAGCACGAGAACCCCGGCCTGGCGCCCGAGCGAGAGGAGGGCCTCGCTGGTCGCAAGGCGGGCCGCGTAGTAGCAACCTCCGATCGAGGCGTAGGTCGTGCGGCCCCGGTAGCCCTCATGGTCGCCGATCATAACGACCTGGCCCGAGCTCGGGTTCCACAGGGTGTTCGGATACCACGACTCGATCGACTCATAGCGGTAGGCTCCGGGCAGCAGCACGATCAGCCAGCGGTTATCGAGCGCGGTGAGGCTGTAAAGGAGGATCTCGGAAAGCTCGGGCAGGTCGCGGACTCGCTCGAGGTTCCGCTTCGAAAGCAGGTCATCGACCGCCGTGATGCTCCAACGTGTCGGGACGAGGCGTCGGCGCCCGTGGCGGCCGAGAACACCGACACTGAAGGCGCGCTGAATGCGGCTGACCCGGACCCCGCGCGCGTAGAGCTCGCCGACCGCAATACGCGCGTTCGCGTCGGTGTCGGAAGCGAGGCGGTCGAGGTGGGGGTCGACCCGACGGATGTCGAGGTGCATTCGCTCTATCGGCGCGGAGGGCCCGAACGGCGGCGCGGAGTCGGAGAGGGAGAGGTGGCCACGGGGGGGGCGGCGGAACGTCGCTTCGGACTCCACCGACTCCCCCGCGATCCCGAGCAGCTGGAGCTCCGCGAGTAACGGAATCGGCTGTTCGGCATCGGTCACACGGACCCGGGTCGTCCCCCGAACGAGCCCGGTGCGGAACCCGACGACCTCCTGGACGGAGCGGCCAACCCACTCCTCGGGGGTGTCGAGGAGCTCGGTCGAACCGTGCTCGGGGCTGAGGAGGGGACCGAGGGCGACCTTGGGGTAGCCGAACCGCCCGACGAACAGACCCGGTGGGGAACTCCCTTCGAGCTCGGTCCCCCCCACCATCGGGAGCGTACGCTCGAAGGCGCGGTACTTGAGGAGGATCGGACAGACCGGCTTACCGCAGAGGAGCTGGGCGGACCGACAGCGCAGGCACATCGTCGGGTCCTCCCGAAGCCCGGGAATGCTCCAGGAGAGCGAAGACACCGGCGCGAGCCCCGGTATCGGCGGAGCGATGTCCGTCGCGGTCATTCGGTGGAGGACGAGTGGCTAGGGGCTTGTAAACATCCCACCCGAGGTACTGAAACGCCCGAGGATGCCCGCGCCGGGCGGGTTTGGGGTCCCCTACGCATAAATAGCGCGGGAGAGTGGTCGAGCCCCGTCTGGGACTGTGGGGTAGCTTGGTCCATCCTTCGGGGTTCGGGACTCCGAGACGCCAGTCCAAATCTGGCCAGTCCCATTCGGCTCGGGCCGCGGAGCGGCCCGATGGATTCCCGGCGTGGGGCACGTCTAGAGCTTGTGGGTGAGCGCGCGGACCGCGCGACCCCCGTCCTTCAAGATCGGCCCCCCGTGGTAGCTCAAGAGGGAGTCCACCGAGAGCTGGGCCATTCGCCGCGCGCTGATCGTCGCGGTCGGGGTGTGGTGGGTGAACTCCGGCGGTGTCAGGGTCACCTTCTCGCCGCGAACGAAGAACAGGTCCCCCGAGAAGAGCAGCTGCCGCGCGGGTTGGTAAAAGGAGGTGTGACCCGGCGTGTGTCCCGGGGTATGATAGGCGATGAGCCCCCCGGCCGCGTCGATCGGGTCGCCATCCTTGAAGCGCTCGTCGACCGCGAACGCCTCTGCGGGCGGGGTCCCCGGGCCGTCGTACTTAGGGTCGAGGCCGATGTAGGCAGCTTCGATCCAGTGGGCGAACGTGCGAGCTCGAGTCCGCTCCGCCATCTCCGCGAGCGAGCCCGTATGGTCCCGGTGCAAATGCGTGATGAGGATCTTACGGACCGCGGTGGCCTCGACGCGAATCTTTGCGAGGTAGGCGAGAATCGCCTCGTGCGCGCCGGGGAGGCCCGTGTCGATGAGCGTCCACGAGCTTCCCTGATCCTTGACGAGGTAGACGTGGGTGGTGAAGTCCGGCGACGGGTCGACTCCATCGACCAGGTGCACTCCGGGGAGTATCTCGGCCATCTCGGTCCTCTGCGTCCCGAGACCGCGAAGCCCTAAAGACCTTCGGGAAACCGTGCGGCGACCCCTCCCCTTCCCGGGCCGACGGAGCGAGGGGTCAGCCCCGTGCGCGGGCTTCGGTGTCGAAAGCGAGGAACTCGTTGCCGTCCGGGTCGGTGAACCGAAGGGTCCGGCCGCCCCAGGGCTCGCGGCGCGGAGGCTGAGTTACGTCGGCACCGAGATGACGGAGTCTCAGCTCGAGAGCCGGAACGCTGTCGGTCTGGAACACGATCCCGGTACGGCTTCCGAGGCGGGACCGGGCTTCGGAGTAGTATGGCTCCCCCCACTCGGTCCGGGGGACGATCAACGACAGCGCCGCCGCGCCCTTGCCGAGGGAAAGCTCGACGTAATCGGTCGCATCATCCTGCGTCCGCACTTCGAGCCCGAGCCCGTCACAGTAGAAGTGGATCGCCCGATCCCGGTCGGTGACCACGACCCCGACCCGCTGAAGGAGCGTGAGCCGTCCCGAGCCGCGGGCGGGGGGCAGCTCGAGGTTCACGCCGGAACCGAGCGACCGCGGATCCCACTCGAGGAGGTCGTACTGGTTCCCCTCGATCTTGGCCCAGGGGTCGGCACGGAGCACCCGCTTCGCCTCTTCGCGCTCTCGTGCCCGAAAGATGAGAAAATCGCCGACCGGCTCCGTGAGCTCCCCGTGGGCAACCAACCGTCCGACCCGGTGAAGGCTCTCGAGGAAGAGCGAAGTTGCCCGGGTACCGGGGCGCTCGGGCTCCGTCCCTGCGCCGCGCACGAGCCGCAGGTACATCCGTTTCGGCTTGCGCCCGGGCTTGCCCCGTACGACCATCGGTCCTCCCAGGCGGCAGGGCCCTATAGCTCGCCCGGCCGTCGGACCGGGAGGCGGGCGCCCGAGCACCGAGACGGACGGTTCACCGTGCGGCGGAGAGGGCCCGCCCCAGCGCGACCACGGACCGGGTCGCCTCTTCGATGGGCAGACCCCCGAAATCGAAGAGACCCAGGACCTCGTCGATCCCGGTCGCGCCGAACGCGTCGAGTCCCTGCGCCACCTCCCGGGGGCTCCCGATGAGCGCCCACCCGCTTTCCTCCACCGTCCGCGCGCTGGCGTGCGCGGGGTTCTGGGCGACCTTCTCGAGAAAGAAGGCGCTCTGGGTCTTGCGGCGGCTATCGAGGTATCGCTGGAGCGCGGCCCGGGCCCGGTCCGGGTGGTCGCCCGCATAGAGGTGGAGTCCGGCCGCAACCTCGCCGTCGCTGCCGGCAGGTCGATGGGCCCGGTACTCCCTGACCTCCTCGGCGAGTTCGGGAAGTCCGGAGAGCGTCGCGTACGGGATGAGCGCGACGGAGGCACCCCGCTCGGCGACGAACGGGATCGCGTCGCGTCGCTGCACGGCCACCCAGATCGGAGGGTGGGGGGACTGCACCGGACGCACATTGATCCGCACTCGGGACGCGTCCGGTCCGTCGCCCCGGACCTCTTCTCCGCGGAGCGCCGCGACCAGGGTATCGAACGCGGAGTCGAACCGAGTCCGTTTCGTGGCGGGATCGACCCCGAAACCGGCGAACTCCATCGGGATGTAGCCGCTGCCCACCCCGAGATTGAGCCGGCCCCCGGAGAGGCGGTCGACCATCGCGTACTGTTCGGCGAGCTCGATCGGCGAGTGGAACGGAAGGACGCTCACGAGCGCCCCCAGACGAAGGCGTCGCGTCCGGCTGCTCGCGGCCGCGAGGAGGACGGGCGGGCTGGGGCAGACTCCTCCGGCGTGGAAGTGATGCTCCGCGACCCAGAGGGCGGAAAGCCCACCAGTCTCGGCCGCCTCCGCGAGGGCGAGCACGTCCACGAGGCGGTCCGACCGCTCGGGCGTCGAGTACTCGTCGACGACCGAGAAGGCGCTGAGCTTCACCGACCGGCCGACGTTCGAGGAGTAGATGTGGTTTCCCGGCCGAGCGACCGTCAGCGACAAGCCGAAGAAGGAGCTCGGGGTGCGACGGGCGATGGCTCTCCCCGTCGTTCCCGTCGCGCCCGGGTGGGCCGCCGGACCGGTCCACCGCGTAGACGACCCGCTTGCGTGGGCGTCGGGCCGGGGCGAGCCTGAGGTCCTGGCGCTTCCCGCCCTGTGGTGGCCCCCCGCCCACCGTCTCCCGACCGTCGCCCGGGCCGTACTCCTCTACGGAGCGCCCCCGACGACGCGGACGCGTACCGGCCTCCCGGTCGTCGCGGGCTTAGACGCCGACCTCGTGCGCGAGCGGGAACGGGTCGAGGTGAATGGATCGAAAGGTACGCTCACGATCGAGGGCGTCGAGGAGGTACGCGTCGTGACGGCGTTCCTCGAGCGGCCGGACGGGCTCATCCTCCTGCTCCAACGATCGGAGAAGGTCGGGAGCTTCCGCGGACGCTGGGCGGGGGTGTCGGGCTACCTCGAGGACCCTACGCCGCTCGACCAAGTCTACCGAGAGCTAAAGGAGGAAGTGGGACTCGACCGAGGACGGCTGGCGCTGGCCGCGGCCGGAGCCCCGGTCCTCGCCCGCGACGCCCGCCGCGTGTTCGTCGTCCACCCATTCCGATTCCGCGTCGCCGATCCGGAGATCCGCCTCGACTGGGAGCATGTCCGGGCGGAGTGGGTCGAGCCCGCGGAGATACGACGACGCCCGACCGTTCCCAAGCTCGACCGAGCCTGGGAGGCGGTGGCTCCCGACCCGGCTCCGAAAGGATAAGACCCTCGGGCGTCCGTGTCCGCCGGATGGGCTGGTAGATCAGTCCGGAAGATCGCCGGTTTTGCAAACCGGAGGCCTCGGGTTCAAATCCCGACCAGTCCATTTCGACAGACGCCGGGTCGTGCGACGCGCGTGACCGATTAGCGGGCTGTCGGGACCACGCGAGAGCGAGACCCGCGCGTGGCGGAGATTCTGCAACGCTCCACGGCTCGGCCGTTGGGTACCTCGAGAAGGGCCCCATAGGATTTTGATTCGAGATGCGTAGGCGGAGTGATCGCGATGGTGCCGCCGAGGCTGGCAAAGGTTCGCCTTCCGATCGAGACCCCTCGTCTCATCCTTCGTCTGCCTTCTCGGCAGGATGTTCCCGATCTGCGGCGCAGTTTGCGCGACCCTCGCACGGCTATGGCGGTAGGCGCTCCACTTCACTCCAAGCAAGAGATGCGGAACCCCGTCGCGATGGTCTCTCGCACGCGCAGCGAGTACCGGAGGGGCGAGCACCTCTCTCTCAGCGTTGTCCATCGTGAGACCGGAAAGTGCATCGGTCGGATTGGTTTGCGGGGACTCAGCTGGACGCACCAGAAAGTTGAGAGCCTTTCGTATTGGATCGACCCCCACTTTTGGAACCAGGGGTACGCGACCGAAGCATCGTACTTCCTGTGTCGGGAGGCGTTCGAGCGACTCGGCTTGCGTAGGATAGCCTCCCAGGCACTGGATCGCAACATCGCGTCGCTGAGGGTGCTCCGAAAGTTGGGATTTGTTGAGGAGGGCCGAGAGCGCGCGGCGGTTTGCGTGAAGGGGAAGTGCATGGACATGGTACTGTTTGGGCTGCTGCGAAAGGAAATGCGACCCGCCAATCGGGTCTCCTCCGCTTGGAGTCGTCGGAGTTAAGCCGGCTATTCATCGGATTCCACGACCGTAACGCACCTTCGGAAATCCAACCGCGAGGAGCCGGTAGTCCCCCCCTCCTTTCTCGTCACGGTGACTCTGGACTTCTTACCGAGCTCTTGGCACCATCCATTCCCCCGGGAGCTGGACCACGCGTAGGGGGACGCACGAAACGATCTTCCCGGACTCCTCCGCTCCACAAGTCTGTGGATCCCAACCAGTCCATTGCGACCTTCGCCGGGTCGGGCGACGCGCGACCGACTACCTGGCCGCAGTCAGCGCGGGGGGGGCGAGTCCCGAAGCCTGCGGTTCGCGCACCCCCGAGAGTCGTGGCGAAGTAGGCATGCTCACTCGGCCAGTGCGCTACTGAACCAGGCTCGTGTCGGCGCGTCGACGTCCATCTGCCAGAAGAGGGCGTTCATCTCCCCCCGATGTTGCAGTTCCTCTTCCACCATGTGCCAAATGATCGTTCGAAGGTTCATCTTGATCTCGTACGGCTTGCCGTTGCCCTGGACACCCCGGACCACGAACCTCCGGTCGAGTCGAGACGGAGTAAGCGACTTCGCGAGCTTCCTGCTTAGCCGCGCGATCCGGCGGACCTGCCTTCTGATTTCGGGATCGGAGAGGCGACCGTTCACTCCTCGGTGGGACTCCTGGCGATTCTGGGGCACGCTCTCGAGCCACCAGACATTGTTGTCCAAAATGTGCAGGAAGATGTCCTGAATCGACGGGAAGGAGGCCCCCCGATCCCTGAGCCGCTCTTTCTGAGAGAGCGCGAGCAGGGATTCCAGATACCCGGGCCGCGTGTCCACCAGCCATTCAATCCACGCTCGCGCGAGCTCAGCCTCGGTCACCTTCCGGGGCGGCCGTACCTTCCTCACGGTCCCCTCCCGCACGCCACAGAAGTCGCGGACGGTTTCGGATGAACTTCCCGGGGAGCCATCTCGTCCTACTCCTTAGGAAAGTGGGATATTTCCCAGAGATTCCCCTCAGGATCTTCGAAAAAAGCGTACCGCTGTCCGTTGCTTCGAGTCGCCGGAGGCTGCACGAACCGAACTCCTCTCTGTCGTAACTCCTCATAGGCCCGGTCCGCGTCGTCGAGGAAAACAGCGAAGTAGTTGCGTTGGAGAAGGCTCTCGCCGGGTCGCACTCTTTCCTTAGGAATCTCTCGGGCGAGACCCGCTGCGGAGACTAGGGCGACCCCAGGCCCAGGCTTGTCTCCGAACTTCAGGTAGGCGAACTCGTCCTGAAGCTCCATGAGTTTCAGTCCGATTTTGTCCCGGTAGAATTCGGCACATTTCTTCACATCGCGAACGCTCAGAGCGTATGCGTTCAGATGGTCGAGCACGGCCTTCCGGAAGTAGGCTGCACTAATGAAATGCGCTCCGAGCGACAAGTCTCCCTGAAGGCTGCGCGCGATCGATGATGGGACCGTGATCAGTGCACGGGCGCCCGTATTCCATCGACCGAGTAACTCTGGACCACGTGGGGCGGGCCCTGCGGCTTCTGTTTCCCCGAGAAACTGACGAAGTGTAGAGGGACGCGTGCTCCTGGTTTCACCGGGTCCTTGCTCTCACCTGTCGAGGAATCCCGACCGGGCCATGTCGACGCCCGCGGGGCCGGACGACGTGCGTGGGCCGATGGCGGGACCGGATCAGCGCGCAGGTCGAGGGTCGGCCGCGCGGAGCGTGCCCGACGCACGGTCTACGCCTCGTCGTGGGGAGGTGAGTCCCTTTCGGACTCCGGATAGGTATTCTCTCCTTCACCTACCGATTCAAATCGGTTATCGTCTCTTCACGTCTCACATAGCGGGACAGTGGATATGTCGGAAGGCGCGGAATCCCCCTCGAAGCTTCAGCGCGAAGCTGCCCGCAACATCGTGTCCAAGTATCTCAAGGTCCGACCAGGAGAGAACGTGATCATCGAGTCATGGAACCACACATTGCCGATGGCCACGGCGATGCTCGATGAGGTCCGCCGAGTGGACGGGAACGCGCTTCTCATCTACAACGACGAAGACTCGTGGTGGCGCGCGATCGACCGGAAGCAGAGCAAGCTCCTCGGCAGGTCGAGCGCCCCGGAGTGGGCGGCGTTGAAAGCCGCGGACGTCTACGTGAATTTCTGGGGTCCCGCCGATACCGACCGCCTCGAGAGGATCCCGGATAAAACGGGCGACGAAGCGTTCGCCTGGAACTGGCCCTGGTACGCGGTCGCTCGGAAGACGGGCCTCCGCGGTGTACGGATGACCACGGGTTTCGTGACAGAGGGACGGGCTCGGAGGTGGGGTCTAGACCGTGCCCGATGGGAGGAGAAGGTTCTGAGGGCGTCCCTGATCGACCCCGAGGAGATAGCTAAGAGCGGGACTAGGCTCAGCAAGGTACTCTCACGCGGAAAGAGGGTTCGGATCACCCACTCCAACGGAACCGACCTGGAAGTCGCCTTGGCGGGGGTCGCTCCCCGGATGCAAGACGGAAGACCCCAACCGTGGGACAGGGGTTCGAGCGATTCCGGAATGTTGACGAACATCCCCGCCGGCTTCGTCGATGTCATCCTGGACTCCGACACCGCCGAGGGGCGCTTTCACGCTAACCGCCGGACAAATATCTGGTGGAACTGGCACGCCGGCGCGACGGTCGAATTTGCTGATGGTAAGCTCACGTCGTACTCCATCGAGGATGGCTCGGGAGAACTTGCGCGTCAGTACGCAAGCGGCACGGCAGGCAAGGACCGGGCCAGCGCGCTCACCCTCGGGCTGAATCCGGCCGTCAAGGACGTCCCCAACCTGGAGAAGTGGGAGCGCGGTTGCGTTTCCCTGGCGATCGGGGGGAACCGCGGCCTTGGAGGCACCAACGGATCGAACTTCTTTACCTGGTTTTGTCTCGCCGGCTCCGAGATCTCTATCGACGGGACTCCCATTGTCCGTGGCGGAAAGTTCCTCTCGTGACCCGTCCGTCAGGGGTGTGCGGGACGGGGCTTGGTCAGACAGTGGATCCGACTGAGCCGACGGATCGCCCAGCGGAGGGCTCCTCATCCGAAAGCTCGCGGACGCGCAGCATTCGTGCTCTATGCTCGCGCACGACAAGAGGCGTCGCGACAACCAGCAGGAGGACCACGGACGCTCGACGAGTTCAACCGAGCCGGGGGCTCTTCGATGCCAAAGGTGGGTAGAGGGACGTACGAACCGGTTTCCTGAAACTCCTCCGCTTCGCAAGCCAGGGAATCCCGACCCGTCCACTTCCGAACCCTCGATCCTTCTTTCGGGTCCGTGTGGGCTCTGGCGGGGGGAAACGTATTCTCCCCGGCGCCCGCTGAGGGTTCGGTAACCTCGGTGAAGAATTCCCTCAAGGACCGATTGCTCGGTTCGAAGCAGCTGTCGTTCGGATCCTGGATCTCCGCTTCCTCGTTCGTCGCGCTCGACGCGATCCGGGGGCTCGGCTTCGACTGGTTCGTGATCGATACGGAGCACGCGCAGGTGAATCCGGAGACCCTCGCGGCGATGACGGCGATCCTCGCCGAAGGGGGTCCCTCCCCGTTGGTTCGGGTCGGGGACGTCGACCAGTACCTGATCAAGCAGGCCCTCGACTCGGGGGCTCACGGGATCCTGGCCCCTCTCGTCAGCACGGAGGCTCAGGCGAAGGCGGCGGTGGCCTATTCCAAGTACCCTCCCGATGGTGTTCGGGGAGCGGCCGCTTCCGCGGCCTCCCGTTACGGCACGAACCTCGCGAGCTACCTCCGTGGCGCGAACGCCGAGACCCTGGTCGGGGTTCAGATCGAGACCCGGGAGGCCCTCGACCACTTGGAGGCCATCGCGGGGGTCAGCGGCCTCGACCTGCTCTTCGTGGGACCGCAAGACCTGACCCTGAGTTTGGGCCTCCTTGACGACCGGAAGAGCCCGAAAGTGCACGATGCCATGCGCAGGGTGGTCGAAGCTTGTGAACGGCACGGGAAGGTCCCGGGTACGCTCATCGTCGACCCCGAGGAGAAGAAGACCGCCGTCGATCTCGGGTTCCGGTTCATCTCCCTGGCATCGGACATCCGATTCCTGATCGAAGGAGCGAGGCACTACCTCGAGGTATAGGGGATAGACCTCCGGGCGACCGGGTGGGGGGGTGTTCGGGAGCTCGCTCCCTCCGCGCCGCCCGTCCGACGACGGCAACGGTGTACCGGCATGACCGGATCTCGGTCCTGTGATGGAGGGCCCGCCGTCCGGCCACAGGGCCCTTGCCTTGGCCCTGGGGGCAGAAATCGAACGGTGCGAAGGCCGTTGACAGACACACTGGTCTCTCTAGCCGCGGTCCGCCTCGCATGGACGACCCGGAATCCGAGGTGGGCCCCTCCCCCATCGTCCACGCAAAACCTTTAGGCCCGAAAGAGGGAGCGGGCAACGTGGTCGACGAGCCGCTAGACCCGATCTTGCTCCAGGTCACCGTGCCGTTGCCGATACCGATGATCTTCGCGGCGCTCACGACGGCCGATCAACTCCAGGGCTGGCTCTGCGCCGAAGCGGCGGTCGGATCGGAGGTCGGAGGAGAGTACCGACTTCGATTCACGGAGCCGGAGGCGTTCGAGAGCCGGGGAACGGTCCTCCAGCGGACGAACGACGTGGACATCGGCTTCTCCTGGCAGGCTCCTCCGGCGTTCACCGCGCTGATGAATCGCCCCGGGACGGAGAGCCGGGTCTACGTGCGCCTCCAGGAGTCCCCCGAGGGCATCGACGTGACGCTCGAACACTCTGGATGGGGTTCGGGCGAAGCGTGGGAAGAGGCCCGCTCCTGGCACTTCCACTTCTGGGACGAGCGGCTGCAACGCTTCAAGGACTACCTGATCCGCGCGGCGTACGGCTAAGCCGCTGGGGCCCGCGTTCCCGGAGTCCTGCGAAGTCCCCGCTACGGTGCACCCGGTGTGAAACGGCGGCAAGCGGCTTCGCCGCAGAGCGCGCAGGGCCCCTTCGAGTCGAGACGAAAGCTTCCCGTCGTCCCGATCGAGACGACCATCATGTGGTGCGTCGGGAGGTGGCCGCACCGGCATCGAGCGCGGAACGCGGGGGAAGCAAGAGGTTCCGCGCGTGTCCGCGACGCCATCGGGGGGATGGAGTGGGGGCCGACCAAAAGGTTGTCGCGCCCGAGACGGTATGAAGGTCCCGGAGCCTGCTCGGTCCGTGGAGATCGAAGGGTGCGTCCTGCCGGAGGACCGACTGTACGACCTAGAGAACGACACCTGGTGGTCCTCGGTCGACCACGACGGGACCGCGCTCGTTGGGTTGCTCGGTCCGCTCGCTGCGTTCGCCGGCCGGTTCGGGCGAGTCACGTTCCGGCCCGGAAAGGACGAGGTCGCTCGGGGAAGGTCGGTGGCGACGGTCGAGAGCGTGCGGTACACCGGGGCCGTGCGCATGCCGGTCGACGGCACGATCGTCGCCCGGAACGACGCCTTGCTCGAACGCCCTCGTCTCCTGAACGACGCCCCGTACTCGGACGGCTGGGTCGTCCGGGTCCGGCCGGCCCGCCCCGAGGACCCCGCGCGCCTCCTCGAAACCGCGGGGGCGGTCGCTGAGCGGTTGGCGGACCGGATCCGACGCCAACGGATCCGCTGCTGGCCCGTCCTCCCCGACCTCGAGATGTTCGAGATCGGACGCGAGTGCTCGGCGATCTTGACGCAGCTCAATGAGGAACTCGCGCGCCGGGGCCCGGGCGAGGCGGTCCTGGTCGTGACGGACGACCCCACGAGCCCGATCGAGATGGTCCGCTGGTCCGACCAGACCGGCCACTCGCTCCTCGCGCATCGGCGGGAGGAAAGCCTCCACCAGTTTCTCGTCCGCAAGGAGGCCGACCCCCACCCCCGGCGCCGGCGCGCCTGAACTCGACGAGCGCCCGCCCGGGAGAGGCCGGACTACTTCTCGATGGGGGTCCGCACCAGGTTCCCCCACTCGGTCCACGAACCGTCGTAGTTCCTCACGTCGGGGTACCCCAGGAGATACTTCAGCACGAACCAAGTGTGGCTCGAGCGTTCGCCGATCCGGCAGTAGGTGAAGACCGGAGCGCTCGGGAGCACGCCGTGCCCCCGATAGAGCGCCTCGAGTTCCTCGCGGGACTTGAACGTGCCGTCGTCCCGCACCGCCTGCGCCCAGGGGATGTTCTTTGCCCCCGGGATGTGACCGCCCCGCTGAGCGTGCTCGGTGGGGTATTCGGGCGGGGCCGTGATCTCTCCCGAGAACTCCTTCGGACCCCGGACGTCCACGAGGGAGAGGCGTCCCGCCTTCACCTCGGGGAGGGCGGCGCGGACGCCTTCGAGGAACACCCGGAGCTTCGGGTCGGCCGGCCGGGCGGCGAAGCTCCCTTGCGTCGGCTGCGGGACCGCCTTCGTCAGCGGGCGATCCTCGGCGATCCACTTCTTCCGGCCCCCGTTCAGGAGCCGAAGACGGTGGGCGCCGTAGTACGTGAAGACCCAGAAGGCGAACGCCGCGAACCAGTTGTTGAAATCCCCGTAGAGGACCACGACCGTGTCGTCGTCGATGCCGGCGGTCCGGAACAGCCGCGTGAACGCCTCCGGGCTCAGGATGTCCCGGTTCACGGGGTCGTTGATGTCCCGGCGCCAGTCGAAGAGCACGGCCCCCGGTAGGTGGGCCATCTCGTAGTTCGCTGCGGGGTCGTAGTCGACCTCGGCGACCCGAACCTTCGGGTCGGAGAGGTGGGCTTCGAGCCAGTCGTTCTCGACAAGCACTTCGGGATGGGCGTAGGCGGCCATGCGGGTCCTCGGAGGGAGGGAGCGCTGGTCGAATATACGTTCTTTGACGTGTGCAAATTCGCCCCACCGGGTCGTCCGACCCGGGGAGCGTCACGAAGCCGCCGGGACGGATCGGGCGGGAATCGGTGCGGAACGAACGGGGTCGGGCCTAGCCCCGTCGGCCCCGTTTCGGCAGAGCGGCATCGGAGACCTCGATCGTCTCGGGGTCGAAGCCGAGCTTGCCGAGCTCCTCGCGGATGCGGGCCCGGTGGTCGCCCTGCAGGTAGACCTCGCCTTCGACGACCGAGCCGCCCGTAGCGAGTCGATTCTTGAGCTGCCGCGTGATGTCGGGAAGGTCGACACCGGGCGGGAAGCCCGAGATGACAGTCGCCGGCTTGTTGTATCGGCGGGGCTCGGCGCGCACGCGGATGCGCGCCGTCTCACGGTCAAGCGCGGACAGGATCTCGTCGAACTCGTCGTTACCCATCGTACGGTCTCTCTACCCTCCCGTCGAACGGGACTCCCGGTCCGGAAGGATGGAGCGTGAGAAGGGGCGCGATCGCCCGACACCAGCACGTCCCGGGGCGAGAAGGGATCGGGCCGGCCGTACCACGGGACGCAATGGGCATGCTATGCCGGGTCCCCGTTTGAACGTTTCCACCTACTCCTCCCCCCAGCGGTAGAGGCGTAGGGCGACGAACAGCACCGCGACGACTGTGACCGCAAGGAGGCTGGCGTAGCCGGCCATCTCGGCGGGGGAAGCCGGCGTGATTCCGAGCGCGCCTTGGATGAGAAGCGCGGCGTACGTCGCGGGGAGGAACCGGGCGGCATCCTGCCAGAGGGGGGGGAGCGCCGAGATGGGGTAGTAGAGCGGCGAGAGCATGCCGAGGATCGTGAACGTCAGGTTGCCGACCGGCCAGATCTCGCGCTGGGTGCGGAGGCGACTCGAGATCGCGATCCCAATGGAGGAAAAGAGCACCCAAAGGGTGGCGAGGCTTCCCACCAGGACGAGTGCGGCGTACGGCGTGAGGGGGACCCCCCGCTGGCCCCCGACCCAGGAGAGGAGGACCCCGAGGAGCAACAGGGCCGGCAGCATCGCGATCAGGTTCGAGAAGGCGATCCCGAACAAGTATCGGAGCCGACCGAGGGAGCTCGCGACGAACATGTCCTGGAGCGAGCACTCGATCCGCCAGGTGGCACTGTCGCCGAGGACCCAGGAGCCGATGTTCTGCATCGTGAACAGCATCGCCCCGACGATCTCGAGCGGAAGGAGCGAGGGCGGCGAGATGAACGACAGGAAGTACAGGAAGATGAACGGAAGGAGGATCGGGGCGATCGCGACGGCCGGGTTCCGCCCGATCCAACGCCAGCCCACGATGAGGAAAGCCGGAAGGGCGCGCCCCCGCGTGGGGACCTTCGGGAATTCGCTCGCGACGTGCACGATCTAGTCTCCCCGGACGCTGCGTCGCGCCCAGAAGATGGCGAAGAGGAACGCTCCCACAGTCTCGACCGCGAGGCTTCCGAGCGCGAGGGCGAGCTCCGCACCGGTGAGCGCCGTCGCGCCGAGGGCGTGCTGGACGATCGCGGCCGCCGCGCTCGGCGGCATCATGAGAGCGATCGGCTGGAGGGCGGGGGGGAACCGCGCGAACGGGTAGAACACCGGTGGGAGCACCCCGAAGACATTGAAGAACAGGCTCGCGTACGCCCAGATCGCGCGGTTGTCGCGGAAGAACGTCGAAAAGACGTAGCCGATCGAGGCCGCGAACAGCCAAACCACCGCCGCGAGCCCGACGAGCAGGGCGGCGACCTCGACCGACAGCGGGACGACCACGGCCGTGATCACGCCGAGGAGCACGACGGGCGTCAGGTACACGACCAGGATGCCGAGCGAGATCCCCAGGAAGTACGCCTCGGGGGAAAGTGGTCCCGCGAGGTAGAGGTCGTTCGCCTTGTGGTCGATCCGGATGTAGGCGGCCTCGTTCAGGACCCGCTGGCCCATCGCGAACATGGAGAACAGGATCGCCCCCACCAGCGCGATCCCGATCAGTCCCGGCGCGAGGATCACGACAAAGACGAGCAGAACGCCCTGGACGATCATCGACGTCGCCATCGCGAGGTTCTCGTGCGCCTGGACAAGGACCTCGGTCCAGAGAAAGGCCCCGAGCCCCCGGAACGGGACCGAGGCCAGCGGTGGCAGCTCGCTACTCTTCATTGATCGACCGACCGACCACCCGGAGGAACGCTTCTTCCAGCGTGACCGGGCCCACGGTCGCGGTGAGGCGAGAGCGGACGGCGAGCTCCATGATCTCGCCGAGCCGTTCGGGCGCCACGATGACGCTGAGGTGCTCGCCGTCCGCGACGCAGGAACCGAACGAACGGAACCGCTCGACCTCTCGCGCGCCCCCTGGGATCGCTACTTTCAGCGTGCCCCCGACCGACCGTTTGAGGTCCTCGGCCGTGCCGCTGACGAGCACCTCGCCCCGTTCGACGATGTAAAGCCGGTGGCTGAGCGCATCGGCCTCGTCGAGGTAATGCGTGGTCAGTAGGATGGTCGACCCGCGTTGGGTGAGCGACCGCAGCGACGCCCATACGTCCCGACGGGCGAACGGATCCATACCGATCGACGGTTCGTCCAGGAAGAGAAGCGGTGCCTCGGTCGCGATGACGGTCGCGACCATGGTCCGCTGGCGCTGCCCGCCGGAGAGCGTGATCGCGAGACGGTCGGCGAACTCCAGGAGACCCATCCGCTCGAGCGACTCCTCCGTTCGGGCGCGGGCGGTCTCTCGGGCGATCCCCCGGGCGCGCAGGTACGTGTAGACCTGCTCACGGGGCGTCAGATGGAAGAACGGCTTGCCCTCCTGAGGCACGACCGCGATGTACGGTCGGGCCTTCTCGGGATTTCTCGAGACGTCAAACCCGAAGACTTCGATCGTCCCCGACGTCGGGCGTAGGAGGGTCGAAGCGATCTTGAGGAACGTCGTCTTCCCCGCCCCGTTCCGTCCGAGGAGGGCGACGCGTTCCCCGCGCCGGACCTCCATGGAGACGCCGGCGAGCGCCACGACTGGCGGGGCTCCGCGGGAGGTGTAGACCTTCCGCAGGTCCTGGCTCCGAAGCGCTTCCCCCGTCATGGGCGCGCGCGAGCCGCGGACCGATATTTAAGGAAAGACCTCAGGGCGAACGTCGGGGGCAACTCGGGTCGGCTCAGTGGGACCCGCAGCCGCAACCGCCGCCGTTCGAGGCGTTGCTCCCGCAGGAGGAGCACCCCCCCTCCCGGCCCGCGGAGTCCGGCTCGGGCAGGGTAGGGTTCGTGATCTTGAATCCCGACTCCGTGATGTCTTCGACATAGTCGATGACCGCGCCATCCACGAATCGCGTGCTCGCCGGGTCGACCAAGAGCCGCACCCCGTCGACGCGGACCACCTCGTCGTCGGGTCGGGGCTGAGCAAACGCCATTCCGAACTGGACCGCGCTGCCGCCGCCACAGCACCCGCCCCCGCCCGCCTGGGCATAGACCCGCACACCGACCTCGGGCTTCTGGCTGCTCAGGAGCGCCTGGACCTGCGCCACTGCCGCCGGGCGCATCTCGACCTGGACCATCGTGGGGAGCCTCCGACCGAAAACGGGGCAGGGGGCCATAAGCTCTCTGACGCTCGCCGGGCGACAGACGTCCCGCGCCCGGCGCACCGTCGCTCCCTTCTGGAGGCTCAGCGCTCGGGGTCCTCGGGATCCGACCGCTCCCCTTCCGGGAGCGGGGAGGCGAGGTCGGGGAGCTCACGCGTACCGCTGAACGTCTCGGGAAGCTCCGTCGCCCGCAGGCCGGGGGCCCGCGAGAGGTCCACGGGGTCGAGGTCGGGTGAGGTCTCCTTCCAGCAAATGCGGGCGAGGAGTTCGCACAGGCGTCGCGGAAGGCCGATCGACTGGCCGATCCGCCGGACGTCGCGCTGCGTCAGCTCTCCCACGCTGGCGAGGATGAGGAAGTAGACGGCGAAACCCATCAGTACGGCCGCGAGCAGCTGCTCCCAGCCATTCACCGGGAACAGCTGGAGCCGGGAGTGGGAGGAGGTGAAGAGCCAGAGCACGCCGAAGGAACCGGCGGCGCTCCCGGTGATCGCCACGATCGGCCGCGGCCGAATGTGGACCCGGATGAGGGACTCCATGAAGTAGGTGTTGAGAGCGAGCGCGGCGATCGAGGAGACGAGCACGGCGACGGCGGCCGCGACCAACCCTGCGCCGAGCGGAAAGAGCCCGAGCACCCCCCAGGGCGGCATCAAGAGCAGCACCGCCGTGAACAAGACTCCGACCTGGGTACCCGTGATGTAGAGCTCGAGCCGCTGGCGGCCGATCGCGTTGATGCTCGACTGCATGATCTGGCTGAGCGCGAGCGGCAACGCGCCGGCGACGAGGATCGCGAGCGGAATGTTCCCCGGGCCCGCGTACCCGAGGCCCGCGAAGTCGTTCAGGAAGTTGTACCGGTAGGTCACGAGCGCGACGACCCCGGGGACGAGGAGCATCGCCGAATAGCGGAGGGCCAGCCAGGTCCCGCGCCGGACCGATTCATACTCCTCTCGTTGATGGAGCCCCGCGAGGTACGGGAACAGGGGCGTCGTCACGGCCGCGGGGACGGACAGCACCAGGATGCGCCATCCGTTCGCGGCGAGGAAGATCGAGAGCTGGTCCCGGCCGAGCGTCGCGACGAGGAGCGGGATCATGTTCGTGACTAGGTATCCGAGGAGGAGGCTGCCCATGAGGGGCCAGGCGTACCGAAAGAGACGGGTGGCCTCGGAGAAGCGAAAGCCGCGCAGGCGGGGCAGGATCGCCGGAACGCTGAAGAGCGCCGACGCGGCCGCGCCCACGGCATAGGCGACCGTGACCCCAAGGACCGCCCCACTGCCCGATGCGAAATTGAACGCGACGTAGATCAGCACCGGAAGGCGCACGATCGCCTCGACCAGCGAGGGGAACTGGGCGCGCAGCGAGTTCCCGAGGCCGATGAACATCTGGTTATAGACCGTGGAGAACGACCAGAGGATCGGTAGGGTCAGGAAGATCCCGATCGACGTGAGCTCCGTGCCCCCCTGGGCGATCGCTCCGGCGCCGCCGAAGGAGATCGGGGAGACCACAAACAGGATGAGGCCCGCGGCCCCGACCATCGCCACCCGCATTCCGAGGTAGGTCGCGGTGTTGTCGGCGGGCGGTTTGCCCCGCGCCAGAAAATAGGTGTACGCGCTTCCAAGGCGGAGGTCGCCGATGCCGTTGATCGAGGATCCGATCAGCAGGAAGAGTTGGGCCGTCCCGAGCAGCGTCCGTCCCGAATCGCTAATCCCGATGCGGTGCATGAGGTAGAAGCTGCCCGCGAAACCGATCAGTTGGATCGCGAGGCTCGTCGCGAAGACGACCCCCGAGCTCAGGGTCAGCGAATAGGCTGCGCGCGGAACCTCGGCAGGGCGGGGATCGGCGGCGCTCGAAGAACCCACGGTGACCGGCGGGACATGGCGGCCCCCGCTTCATATGCCCGTCGCCCGACGCCGGACGATGCCCCGCTCACGCGCCGAACCGGGAGGTGGGCGGGAGCTCTTCCGACTCCCGCTCGATTAGCTCGACCCAGACGCCATCCGGATCCGAGAGGAAGGCAAGTCGATCGTTCCCTTCTCGGAACGGTGGGATCCGCACCCGCCCGCCGAGCTCGACGAGCCGAGCGATGACGCGGTCCAGGCCTTCGACCCGGAAGCCGAGGTGGTCGAGCTCGTCGCCTTCCCGGTACGGGGGGTCGCCCGGGTAGAAGTTGAGCTCGAGGACGGTCTCCGACACGGGGTCGCGCAGTTCCTGCCAGGTACCCCCCGCCGCCATTCGGCCCGTGGGACCGAGCCGCATCCCGAGGCCCTCGGTGTAAAACCGGATCGAGCGGGCGAGGTCCCGTACTCGGATCCCCGTGTATTCGAGCGGCATCGTGGTCTCCCTCCCCTAGACGGGCGGACCGATGAGGCTTGCGACAGGAGCGCACGGAGCACGCGACGCCCCGGAACCATAAGGTTAGTCTTATCTAATCATTAAGTTAGCTTAATCATCATGTCCCTTGCCCCGTCCGGCCCGGCCGCGGGAGATATCTGGCCCGCGCTCTGGGAGACCTTCGTCGAGACGAAGCATCTCCACGCCCACCTGCTCCGCCGCGACCACGTCTCGCTGGGCCAACACCTCGCGCTGCGGTGGATCCGCGAGGCCAACGGTCTTCGCGTGTCGGCGCTCGCGGACGCGCTCGGCATCTCTCGTCCGGCCGCGACCTCGCTGGTCACCTCCCTTGCGTCCCGTGGCTGGGCCAGCCGCCGCCACTCGACGTCCGACCGTCGAGGGATCGTCGTACGGATCACTCCGCGGGCGGAGCGGATGCTGCGCGAGTTCGACCGCGAGGTCGCTGCCGTTGTCCGCGCCTCGAGCGAGCGGCTCCCCGTGGAGCAGCGCGCGCGTACCGCAGCGACCTTGCGAGCGCTCTGCGTGGGCATCCGGGAGCACCGAGAGCGGGACGGTTCCCACCGTCGGGGGAGGGCCTGATGCCCGCCGGGACCAGCCGCGCCCCACCGGCCGGAAACGGAGGGAACCGGAACGGGTACGACGCGGCCTACGCCCGCCGCGTCATGGTGATCCTGGCGGCGGTCATCACGCTCGTCCTGTACGTGGAGGGCATGCTAACCCCTTCGCTTGGTGCGATCTCTCGGGAGTTCCAGATCACCCCCGGTCAGGCGAGCCTCATCCTCTCCTCGTACATCGTCACGGGCGTCGCGCTCAGCCCGGTTGTCGGGAAGCTCGGCGACATCTACGGCAAGAAGCGGATGCTGGGAATCGTCCTTGGGATCTACACGGTCTGCGTGTCGATCACCGGTTTTTCCCCCAACTACGACTTCATGATCGCCGCGCGAGCGTTCCAGGGGATCGGGCTAACGATCTTCCCGCTCGGCTTGAGCCTGGTGCGGGAGGAGTTTCCGCGGGAGATGGTGCCTCGCGCCCAGGGAATCCTCAGCGCCATGTTCGGCGCGGGATTCGCGGTCAGCCTTCCGGTCGGCGCCTGGGTCTCTTACACGTACGGGTGGAGGACGACCTACCACTCGGCCATCCCGTTCGTGATCCTGCTTGCGATTCTCGTCTTCGTCTACGTTCGGGAATCGAAGTACCGCCGGCCCCAGGCCAAGGTCGACTATGTTGGCGCCGCCCTCCTGGGCAGCGCCCTCGCTCTGGTCGTCCTGGCTCTCTCCGAGGGGCCCTCGTGGGGCTGGCTCTCGACCACAACCGAGGCGTTGTTCGTGGCGGGAGGCATCCTCCTCGTTCCGCTCGTCCTCTTCGAGCTCCGCTACCAGCGGAACGGAGGAGAGGCGATCCTCGACTTCCGTCTCCTGCGTCAGCGCAACGTCATGGTGACGAACATTGTCGGCGCCGTCGCGGGACTCGGCATGTACCTCGCCCTCCTCTCCATGACGTTCCTCTTTGAAGCCCCGTCCTGGTCCGGCGGGTACGGCATGGACACGCTCAGCGCGGGGCTCTCGCTTGTGCCGCTCGCGATCGGCATGCTCATCTTCGCTCCGATCGCGGGAATCCTCGTTTCCCGCATCGGAACACGTCCCATCACTGTAATCGGCGCTGCGATCACGGGCGCCGCGTTCCTGCTCGCGATCCCGGCCCAATCGCTCGTCTCACTGCTGGCCGTGGAGTTCGTGGTCGGTGCGGGAATCGGGATCGTGAACGCCGGCATGATCAACCTGCTCGTACTTACGGTCGACCCGCGAGACATGGGTCTCGCGACGTCGATGAGCGCCGTTTTCCGCAACGTCGGAAGTTCGCTCGGTGCCCCGATCTCGGGCTCGCTGCTCACGACGTACGTCGTCATCCGCTTCGGCGTGCCGGTGCCGGCCTTCGTGTCATTCCAATGGGCGTTCGCCCTCGCGGCCATCGCCTTCGTCTTCGCCGGCGGATTCATCCTGTTCGGACGCGAGGTCCTGGGAAGGCGCCCTTCGGCGGCTACGCGTACGGACGCCCCGAACGTGCTCGGGACGACCTCCGAGTGAGGCGCGCCCGCGCATCTCCCGGCCGAACGGCCCCGGCCGCTCAGACCGGCAGGTGGGAGCTTGGGTTCCCACCCTACTCTGCGGTTGGCGCGTCCCAACCGGCGGAGGTAGATGGGCGGCGGAAGATCGCCCCGGTCAGGGGGGATCCGGCGTCACGTCGCGGGCTTGGAACTCGCCTCGCGCGGGACCCAGGGGGGGTGGGGTAGCGGTACCCCATCCAGGTGGGCGGACAACCGATCAAGGAATACGGCCAGTCCTCGCACGAAGACCTCCGCCGTCGGCCGACCGAGCTTCCGGTGGGTCAAGACCAGTAACGTCCCCTCTCCCGTGGGAGTCAGTTCCCAGCGGACAATAGAGGCCTCCGCTTCCGGATGGTTCGGACCGGGGGGGAGGTCCCACTCGTATTCGTAGGTGCGCGGCGGATGCCATTCCAACACCCGACCGGTAGCGTGAACCCCGTTCGGGTGTTCCATGTCGAGTCGCCCGCCGGGTGAAAACCTGCCGGTAACCTTGGTCATGAACCAGATTTCGACCTTCCTCGGCTCGGTGATGGCTGCCCACACGTCCTGAATCGGATGGCGGAGGAGGCGTCGGAAGACCACGCTCGCCTTCCCTCGGTCCATGCGGAGAAGTCCCGGGCCCCCTTCGCTTCCGGGGATCGGCCTCCGGGGAGGGGTTTCGCTCAGCTCCGCTTCTCCGACCGGCCTCGCTTCGCGGTCTCCAAATAGGCCTCGAGGGAGTCCAATTCCGTCTCCCAGAATCCGCGGTACTTGGAGATCCACGCATCGACTTCGGCCAACCGCTCGCTCCGGAGAGAGTAGTACCGGTGCTGGCGCTCGTGGCGCACGCGCACCAAACCGGCTTCCCGAAGGACTCTCAGATGCCTCGACATCCCCGGCTGACTGATCCACGGGAACGCCCGCCCGAGCTCACCGGCAGCCCGCTCGCGACGGGTCAGCAGGTCCAGCACCTGCCGCCGAGTCGGGTCGGCCAGGGCCGAGAAGACGTCCCGAGTCATGCTGGGTCGGTTAAGCATAACTACGGCATTAATTACCTATCCCTCGCGTGAGCCGTTGAGCGGACCACTCCACTTTCGTATTGGGACGAACGCCGCGGATGGTTCTGGACGGGGACCCGTACTGTATATACTAATTTGGTTATGTAATGGGACGCGCAGGCGACTGCGCCGAGGAGCGAAGAAAGATGCAGACGGCCACGGTGACGCCCAAGACCCGACTGAGGAACCCGGCGGCGATCGTTCCCGAGGCGATGGCCCCCTTACAGACCCTTGGGCAACTCCTCGGTCAGCTCCAGGGACCGCCCGCGCGCGCCCTCGCTCTCGCCATGCTCCGAGCCAGCCAGCTGAACGGCTGCGCCCTTTGCCTCGATGGAGGCTGCATGTTGCTGAGGAAGTTCGGAGAGACCGAGGAGAGGCTCTTCGCCGTCTCTGCGTGGAGGGAGTCGACGCGGTTCACGGCTCCGGAGCGAGCCGCACTCGCCCTCGCGGAGGCGATGACACGGTTGAGCGACCGGTCGGACCCTGTTCCCGACGTGGTATGGGACGAGGCGGCGCGCCACTTCCAAGAGCGCGAGCTGGCGTTCCTGGTCCTCGGCGTCGCCACCCAGAACCTGTATAACCGCCTCAACGTCACCACGCGACAGGTCGCCGCGGACTGGGACGGAGACGACCCCGAAGCCGCCAGGAAGTGGGCCTCCGAAGCGACCCGCGAGACGACTGCGAGAAACCCGAACTGACGATGGCAACACAGTCCGCTGCGCCCAAGACCCCCCGGAGTGCGGAGGCGACCGCAGGACCCTCCCTCCGGGTCTGGGGAGCGCGGGTACTCGTGATGTTTCTACTGACCTCGGCCGTCGGGGGCTCCCTGGCCTTGGAGAGCGGCTACCTTCCGGTGACCCTCGCAGGCCACATCGGCCTGGCGCTCGTCACCCTCGGGGTCGCGGGGTACGCTTTTTCCTCCGTAGGTCGCCATTACCCACCCCTGCCGCGAGCCTCCGCGGGTCTCGCCGCGATCGCAGCGCTGGGAGCGACCATCGCCGGCACGGCCTTCCTCCTCGACGGCAGTAACTCCGCACTGTACGCGATGGAGGGGTTCGCAGTGGTCGGTATCCTGGCCGCCATCGTGATGATGGTTGTCGGGGGATCGTCGGGAAGACATCTTCCCGGTACCTTGCGTTGAGTCCCGAAGCGCGGAGGAATCCAGAGACGCTTTGTCGGTCGATACGCTCGCACTCACCCGACAGCGGATCGACGACTCTCGGGAGGGTATCCATCGTCCGACCCCCCCAACTCCCGCTCGAGACGGCGAATTTCCGTGCGCTCGGATCCGCCCGTCGACCCCCGTGAAATCACCCAAGGTGGAGGGTACTCCCTGGGGGGGGACCATTGGCCGGCCCTTCCCGACCGGCATTGCCGCCACGAAGGGATTTGGGAGCACGGGGAACCGCCCCTTTACACCACCACTTTACGGCGGTTCTCCCCGTGGCGTGGTATCAGGAAACGTTCCAGGGGACCAGGTCGACGAGACTCTCGCGGGGACCTTCGGGGGGGAGGGTGGCGACCCCATTCTTCGGGACCCGCGCGAGCGGTGCCGCCCGCACTAGCTGATCCGCGCCTGGGGGAGCACGCATCACCATGGAAAACACACGCTGGGGCATCCGGAAAGGCGTACGTATCGTGAACGTCCGCATCTGATCCTCGAAAGCCATAGAGGTCGGGCGGGTACAACGGAGAGGGGCGGACAGGGTTCGTCCGAATCTAAGAAGGGTCGAGTCCTAGCTGGGACGGGGGCTGGAGGCGGTGGGCGTCGCCTCGGGGCCCTCTGCGGACCGTGCTCTTGCGGACAGCATGACGAGCGCCGCCGCGGAAAACAGCGCGACGAGGAACATCGCTCCCATTCCGAAGGAGTCAATCGGGTCGTTCGGGGCGGAGTTCACGAACGCCATCCCGAACTCTCCCGCGACAAAGATGGAGACCATGAGCACAATCGAAGCGACGATCAGCCGAAGCTGCCGTGCTAGCGCAGCGAATACCAGCGCGACGATGGAGAGAAGGAAGAGCACGTCGGCGATCGTGATGTGGACGTTCAGCGAGGGGGGGTAGTTAGCCCCCGAGCCGTGATCGAACGAGGCAAACTGAGCCGGGGCGTAGACGTTCGTCCATAGCCCGAGAAAGTACTGGACGAGCAGGAGCACGAGCGCGGCGCCGGCGAGATAGGTGACGACTCTTCCCCATTTCCGAGGCTTGGCCACGGCGGAGATGTCCTCAACCCGAATTATGTGACCTTGGTTCGTTCCGCATTGGCCTGAACAGCGCACCATTCGTGAATGCCTGGGTCAGAATCGTCGATGGCCTTAGGCATCCTGGGGGGTTACAAATCAACGGTTCATTTTCATGCGCCAGCCCCTCCGCTATCGGGGAAACGATAGCCGACCGGATTGTCAACTCCTGGCCGTGCCGCTCGATGCATTCTCGGTCCGACCGGATCCCCAGAGCCACAGCCCCAGGATCGTAAGGGCAAGCCCCGTGGCTGCCAGGTACCACCCAATCGCCGGCCCCCACGAAACCCCCGATTGACTGCCCCAGAAGGAACTGCACGGCGACGTGCCATTGAGACCGTTGCAACGGGAGTGGTTGGTCGAATCGTTGATTGCCCAAGGCTGAATGGCAGGAGCGAGGACAGCTGCGGCTCCGAGGAGCACGACGGTCGTGATGACCAGTCCCTCGACAACCCCTCTGCGGGGCTCTTTCCGCCGGCCGAGGACCGAAGCAAGGCCAAGGGACCCTGCAACGATACCCAGGAGCCCCGCGATGATCGCGAGCGCGAGAATCGCCTCATAGAGACTGCCCACGGGACCCAAGCCGGTGCTGGCAAAGCTCTGGGTTGATGTTATGCTACCGGCCGACCAGGTCCACGACGCCCCGGGGAGAAACAGCATGGTGAATCCGTTGAATGTGTAGGACCACCACGCCACGAAAGCGGACGCTATGGCGCACACCCCGGCAACGAGGAAGAGCACGGCTGAGACCGAACGCGTCGTGCTGCGGGCGGGCCTCGGAGGAGTCGAGGTTCGCGTCCGCGGGGCTACCTCGAACGGTTCCCGATCCCTCATGCCCGACAGGACAACGCGTTAGAAGATGACTCCGATGGTGCACTTCGGGTCCCGAAATCGATTCGTTTGGAACGGCACGATTCGTAACACCCAGGGTTAGATCGGTTCCCCCCGTACGAATCCTGCGCTTTGCGTGCGGCGGGGTTCGTCCATCGACTCTTCTGACCCTTGTCTAAGCAGAGGGTTCCCTGACGGGACCACTCAGTCGGCCGACCTGACCGGGAGTCCCCGGATGGAAGGAGATGGGAGCACGGGGATTTGAACCCCGATATGCGGGTCTCTCCGCGCGCTCCAGTCACTCGTCATGGGGGCGCAGTGCGCCCCTCCGCAGACCCTAATCCCAGGGGGTCGACCGACCGCCCTGACTGGAGCCCGCTGGTCTACCAGATTAGCCTATGCTCCCACGACTGCACAGGGGGCTGCGCGGGGTGATATCCTTTGTGATGCAACCCCGCGCAGCGAGCATTGGGAGGGCAGCTCTTCTGACGATCCTGCCCGCGGGAGGCGGCCGCCTCCGGTTGGTGTCGGGCGGATAGTCCCCCCTCCCGGCCGCGGCAACGGATCCGGCGTCCTCAGATCGGTGAGTACCTGAGCTCCCGCGTTCCCCCGTCATCGGAACCGTTCGCGGAGGGAGTTCCCGCTCGTGCGGCCGCCCCCCCGCCCCGAGGCCAGCGAGACCGAGACCTCGACAAGGGCGGCCAGTACGGAGGGACCTCGCTCGGGTCGGCGGGTGAGCGGACACCGAGGCACGACGCCACGACGAGGGAGTGTGGGCCCCGAACCCCGCGAGAAAGCTTATGTGAAACGGTGTTTGTCTCGAATCCAATGGCATTGAATGACTCTCGTGCGACTGCCCGTCCCTCGCGAACGGCCGTCTCTCTCACATGGCTTGCCGTCACGGCGATAGTGTGTGCAGGAGGCGCCGCGGGGGCCACCGCGCTGTTCTACTCGCTCACTCCCGCGGCCGCCGGCGCGACGTGCGCCGGCGGCGCGACCGCCGGCAACCTCAGCCTCACCGACGATCTCGGCCGCTGCGTGACCGTACCGTTCGACCCGGCCCGCGTCGCGGTGCTTTCCCCAAGCATCATGGACACGGTGTACCGGCTCGGCTTGCGGGCGCACGTCGTGGCCGTGGACTGCTATGCGACCGCGCTCGGGGGGCTCTACGACGACTACTCCTCCGACCAGGTGGCTCTCTGGAATCTCACCCCGTCCATGTGCGTCCAGGTCGCCCCCGTGTTTACGCTGGAAGACCTCGCCAACGCGACGCCGGACCTCGTCCTTGCGTCCACAATCGTCTCTCAAACGGCGGTCGCTCAGATCGGGTCGGTGCTCGGACTTCCCGTGGTCATGCTCCAGCCGCCCGACCTCGAGGGCATCCTCCGCGACGTAACGTTGCTGGCGGAGATCTTCGGAGTCGCGACCAATGCGACGATCCTCAACTCCCAGCTCTCGGTCGAGCTCGCGAACGCAAGCGCTGCGCGGGCGACGTTCTCCACGACCCCGAGCGTGCTCGTGACCTACAGCGTGGACTCGAATGGTTACTGGACGTACGGCGCGGGAACGTTCGGGACCTCGCTCGTCACGCTGGCGGGAGCCACCAGTATCTCCGCGACGAACTCGAACCCCTACCCAGAGCTTCCGGCGGAAACTGTGCTTGCGGACAACCCGGCCATCGTGGTGTACGGAACCGGCTTCGGCCTCAACGAAAGTTACTATACGACGGCCCCGGATTGGTCGAGCCTGCCCGCGGTGCAGGGCGGCCACGTGTACGGCATCGATTCGAACTACCTCACGGAGCCGGATCCGTCGATGATCTTGGACGGATTGCCGGCCCTCCTCGCCATCTTCCACCCCTGAGCCGGCCGGGGACCCGATCGACGTGGACCCGCGCGGCCCGACCGACCCAGCGCCGCGGCGCTCGTATCGCTGGCTGTGGCTCCTCGTCGCCGGACTGCCCGGCCTCGCCTTCGTCTCACCGTTGTTTGGTCCCACGGCCATTCCGGCGGGGGTCGTGCTCCAGGTGCTGGGTCACGAGCTCACGGGGGGGCTCCTCTTCCCCAACCCCTGCGCGGGAGCGTCGCTTCCCGACTCCTGCTCGACGTACTTTGTCATCGTCTGGCAGATCCGCGTCCCCGCTGTTCTCCTCGCCATCGGGGTCGGGGCCGCCCTTGGAATCAGTGGCGGTACGCTCCAGGGGCTGTTCCGTAATCCGCTCGCGGACCCGTTCCTGCTCGGCATCTCGAGCGGAGGCACGCTCGGCGCGGTCATCGTGTTCGTCTTCTTCATCGGGTCGCCGCAGGTCACGGCCGCCCTCCCGCTCTTCGCGTTCGCGGGAGCGCTCGCGACGGGGCTCGTGATGCTCGCGGTCGCCCGAAGCCGAGTCGGTTCGGTGGAGACGTTGCTCCTCGCCGGCGTCGGGCTGTCGAGCCTGCTCTCCTCGATCGTTGCCTTCCTCCTCATCTACAATCGCCAAGCGAGCACTCAGATCACCGACTGGCTGCTCGGTTCGGTGGCCGGTGGGACCTGGCCCGAGGTCGGGATCACATTTCTCGTGCTCCTCGCTGTTTCGTTCTTACTTCTCCTCCACTCTCGAGAGCTGAACCTCATCCAGCTGGGCAATGACGTCGCGCAGAGCGTAGGGGTCGACCCCTCGAGGGTCCGGGTCCGACTGATCCTGCTCGCGTCCCTTGCCACGGCCACGGCGGTCGCCTTTGCCGGGATTATCGGATTCGTCGGACTCGTCGCCCCCCACGTCATTCGTCGGCTGGTCGCCGTCGATTACCGGGCCGTGCTCGCCGGCTCGCTCGTGGTCGGGGCCGTATTCCTCCTCGCTGCATGGGACATCGACCTGTTCTTCGCCGAGCTTCCAATCGGGATCTTCACGGCGTTCGTCGGAGTACCGTTCTTCCTCGCCATCCTGTTCCGACGCAGCGAGCGCTCGACCATGGGAGGGGGATGACCGGGGACGAGCCGCTTGCTCTCGAGGTGCGCGACCTCGTCGTGCGGTTCGGCTCCCGTGCCGCCCTCGTCGGAGTGAGCTTCCGAGTCCGCGCAGGCGAGTTCGTGGCTTTGGTCGGTCCCAACGGATCGGGGAAGACGACCCTCCTCCGAACCGCGCTCGGCTTCCTCCAACCGTCGGAAGGGCACGCGAGGATCTTCGGAGACCGCGTCGAGGAACTGACCCCGCTCGAGCGGGCCCGTCGCGTAGCGTGGGTGCCCCAGGACGAGCCGATGCGGGACAACGTCCCTCTCCTCGACTACGTGGCGTACGGGCGATATGCGCACCGGGGCATGCTCGAAGGGGAGTCGGTGGGGGACCGACGGCTTGCCCTGCGGCTTCTGGACGAGGTCGGACTGGGCGCGCGTGCGGCCGACGGCGTACTGTCGGTCAGCGGTGGGGAACGGCAACGAGCGATTCTTGCGCGCGCGTTGGCCCAGGAGCCGAGGCTCCTGCTCCTCGATGAACCGACCACGCATCTCGACATTGGCCACCAGCTCGACCTCCTGGGCCGCGTGCGCGCCCTCTCCCGCTCCCGGGGGGTCACGGTGGTCGCGGCACTTCACGACCTCAACCTCGCGGCGCGGTTCGCCGGCCGGTTGGTCGTGCTCTCTCACGGACGCCGCGTCGCCGACGGGCCCCCGACCGAGGTCCTCTCCGAGGACCTGCTGGCCCGGGTCTGGGGAGTCTCCGCCGACCTCGAGCGGGACCGCCGCACCGGCCTTCCGTACCTCGTGCCCCACCAGATCACGGTCACGGCGCCCCGCACCTTCCCTTCCCCGTTCGTGGGGCCGGTCCACGTGGTGGGAGGAGGAGGCGCGGCAGCCCCGATCCTCCGCGGGCTCTCGGAACAAGGGTATCGAGTCACGGCGGGCGCGCTCCACCTCCTCGACTCGGACGCCGAGGTCGCGGAGGCGCTCGGGATCCCGAGCGCCATCGAGAGCCCCTTCGCCCCGCTCGGTCCCGAGGTGCGCGTCCAGCATCGAACGCTCCTCGCCGCGGCCCGGGCGATCGTCATCGCCCCGTTCGCCGTGGGCCCCTCGAATCTCGCGAATCTCGAAGACCTACTCCCCTACGTCTCGCAGGTACCGACCCTGCTCGTCCGCCTTCCGCCCATCGCCGAGCGAGACTTTACCGGGGGCCGGGCGGAAGCGATCGTTGCCGAGCTCCGCGCGGCCGGGGCGAGGAACGTGGACGACCTCACAGGTGTCCTGGCCGCGCTGCGGGCGGAGCTCGCGGTCTCACCCAGTGCGGCCGGGGTGCCGCCGCCCGCGCCCGCCTAGCGCGGGGAGCGGACGCACGTCGAGCGGCGGCGGGTTCCCGACCGCGAACGCCGACAGGAGCTGCGGCAGCTCCCGGTCCAGGACCACTACCGTGCTCGGCACCCCGATCCGGGCGGCTTCGACCGCCGCGGCGGCGACGGCGAAGCGCACCACCGGTCGCGCGGTCGCGCGCGCGAGCGACAGGTACGCCTCGAGACCTTCCGCCC
>DAIDCO010000049.1 GCA_027309555.1 bacterium | reverse complement strand
CCTCGATCATGCCGCGCGTCGCCGCCACCGCGCCCTTGCGCTGGAAGCTCTTGCCCTGGCCGCCCGAGCCGCGGATCGCCGCGATCCCCAAGCGCTCGGCGGCAAGCGCGTTGAGCTCGGCGTCGGCGTGGCGCGCGCGCGGGACGGGAGCTGGGTGCTCTCGGCCCGCTCGCCGGCGATCGAGCTTCCGACCGCCGCCGTCCCGTTCGGGCCGCGGAGCCGCCTCGCTCGGGCGATCGTCGGCCTGTTGCGGCCCGCGCTCGAGCGCAAGGCCTTTGCCCCCCGACGTTCGTCCCCCGGATGATGGAGACGTACCTGCGCGTCACGTTCTCGAGCGAAGGGGCCAAGCCGTCCGCCGTGGCCGACCGGCTGCGGTCGTGCGGATTCCTCCCCACGCAGGGGAACTACGACTTCGTCTACGACTGGCAGGGACCGGCGACCCGCGACCAGATCCTCGACCTCTCGGACGAGCTCACCCGCCAGCTCCGGGGGTTGCGCGTGCTGGTCGAGGTCGAGACGGTCTGACGTACCCGCCGGTCGATGCGGGCCCGGGGCCGGCTGCGGCAGAGCTTTTATCGCGTCCCGCTCCTCGGCGGGACGTGCAGAACTACCCGGTGCGAACGAGCCATCGGGGGAACCTCGCGCTCCCCGCGCTCGAGGAGATCCTCCGCACTCACTTCGACTCCGCGACGACCTCGAACGATGACGTCTCGACCTCCTTCGGCGCGATCTCCCGTCTTAGCGTGCGGCCGGCGGGGCGCGAACTGGCGGTCGACCTCGTGATGAATCCCCGGGTCCCCGAGGCGGTGGCCCGGGACACGATCGCCCGCTACAACCGCTTCCTCGAGGAGGCGACCGGGTTCACCTCGAAAGAGCGCGCCAAGCGGCTTCGGAAGTCGGCGAGCGCCCCCGACCCGGGAGCATAACGGATGGGCCTCGGCGGGGCGGGACCGCTTCCCTCGTCCGGCACCTCCGAGCTCGAACGGCTGCGACGGGCCGTCGCCGCCCAGTTCCCCGTGTACGAGACCCGCATCGGCCCCCAGTCGGTCCTCTTCGCGGTCCATCTCGACCGCGGGACGCTCTCCGAGAAGTTCGACCGGCTGCGCCAGGAGCTCTGGACGCAGGGCTACGTCCCCGTACTCCGCCGGGAGTCCGGTGAGGATTTCGTCGAGGTGCTTCGGCGGCCGAAGTCGGGCCGCACCCGGATCTGGATCAACCTTCTGCTGCTCGCCGGCACGATCGCCACCACGACGTTCGCCGGCGCGGTGATATGGCTCACGTACGTCGGCACGATGAACCTCGACCTCACCGATTTCCTCTACGGAAGCCTCTACTTCGGTCTCCCGGTGATGGCGATCCTCGGCCTCCACGAGTTCTCCCACTACGTCATGGCGCGCCGGCGCCACCTGGACGCCTCGCTCCCGTACTTCATCCCGGTCCCTCCCCCGTTCCTGTTCGGCACTCTCGGAGCGTTCGTCAGCATTCGAGAACCGTTCCCGGACAAGAAGGCGCTCTTCGATATCGGGGCGGCCGGACCGCTCGCCGGGTTCGCCGCTTCGATCCCGATCGCGCTGGCGGGGCTCTTTCTCTCGGTGCACGCCCCCGTCCTCCCCGCGAGCTACTGCGGACCGACGATCCTCGGACAGAGCTACGGAAACCTCCTGATCGGCACGCCGCTCTTCTGGAGCGTGCTCTCGCTCTTCGTCCCGGCGGGCCTCGTGAACCTCCACCCGCTCGCCCTCGCCGGCTGGGTCGGGATCTTCGTGACCTCGATCAACCTCCTTCCGGCCGGCCAGCTCGACGGCGGCCACATCTTCCGCGCGCTCTTCGGGGAGCGGACCCGCTTCGTAAGCTACGGGGTCGTCGTGCTCTTGTTCGCGCTCGGGATCTATTACACGGGCTGGTGGTTCTTCGCCATCCTCGTCCTCTTCCTCGGGCTCCGGCACCCACCGCCGCTCAACGACCAGACGCCCCTCGGGACGCCCCGCTACGCCGTCGGCGCGCTCGTGCTCGCGATCCTCGTCACCGGGTTCGTGGTCGTGCCGATCGCGGTGCCCCCCGGCTCGATCGGACTCGAGAACGCGAACTGGTCGGTCCCGACCTCCCCGACCGCGGGGTTCGCCGCGAATCTGTCGGTGACGGTGGTGAACGGAGACCCGATCCCCCACGGCTACCTGTTCTCGGCGACGATCACCAACGTTTCGGTGCTCCTCAATGGGACCGTGCGGTACCTCTCCGGTCCGGCGCTCGCGAACTGGACCGCGGGATCGAACTGGACGTTCTATCTTGGCGGGAGCGGAGCCGTCCACCTCGGGGGCGGGGCCGTAGGGGTCCCGAGCGGCGACTTCGTTACGATCAATTCGACGGGGAACCACGACTTCCCGCTCGTCATCGCATTCTCGAACCCGGCCGCGGCCCACACCGTCGTCATCGCGCTCGACGTGAACCAGCTCTGCGCCGCGTCGGGAACGGGCTCGGCGAGCGTCCAGTTCAGCCCGACGATCGGCTGAGCCCACGCTCGTCGTGCGGGCTCGGGCCCCGCTCGTAGACCCGGAACTCCCGGGTCAGGCTGCGGTGCACCCGCACCGGGACCGCCGTCCGGAGCTCCCAGGGCCCGGGGATCGGCGCGCTTCCGCTCGGGACGACCAGCACGACGCGTCCCCCGGGCACGACCCGGTCGGCCCAGCGGGGCAGGACCCGGCGGACGAGCGCGTCCGCGCCCTCCCCACCGGTGCTCGAGGAACGTCCGTACGGGGGGTCGGTCAGGATCGCGTCGAACGAGATCGACGGGACCGAGAACTCGACCGCGCCCGCATCGCCCACGAGGAGCTCTTCGGCCGTCACGCCGACGAACTCGAGATTGCGGATCGCGCCTCGCACCATCGTCGCGTCTCGGTCGATCCCGTACAACCGGGCGCCGAGCAGCCCCGCTTCGAGGAGCAGTGCTCCCGTCCCGAGGAAGGGGTCGAGCACCCGTCCGCCGGGTGCGACCCGGGCGAGATTCGCGGCCCCCCGCGCGAGCCGGGGCGGGAGGCTGACCGGACGCTGGAAGGGCATCTGGGGCATGCGACGGTGTGCGACGGCCGCGCGGTCGACAGCCGAGACCTCCTCGAGGAGGTGGAACACTCCTCGCCGGTCCGAAGCGATCCAGAACCGGCGGCGGGGCTGTTCGAGGTCGATCGTTCCCCCGGCCTCCTTGTACGCTGTTCCGAGCTCGCGCACGAGCGGGCCGTCGGCGGCGGAGGGATGGCCGAGCCGGCGGAACGACGCGCTGTCCCGCCGGGTCCCCGCCCGTGCGGCGGCCGGAGCCACTTCGTCGCCCGAGCCGAGGTCCACGAGACAACGACGGGCGAGCGCCAGCCGCCCGGCCCAACGGGCCGGCGCCTCCGGGCCCGGGAGGTCGACCGCGAGCATCGGCGCCTCGAACTCGGTCTCCGACTCCGGCACACGACGCCCTCCGATCACCTCGGCGGCGGCGAGCGCCTCGGCGGTCGCAAGCGCCAGGCTCTCTTGCGAGAGCTCGACGTAGGTCCGGGCCATCATGGTGCGCGGGGTTCCGTGCCTTCCCAGGCCGCGATCCGGGCATCGACGGCGGCGGTGTGCGAGCCTTCCCAGTAGAGATGACCGCACTCGGCGCACCGGTACAGGGCGAGGCCGTGATCGACCCGCTCCCACGGCACCCCCGCCGGCCCGGTCCCGGCCCGGTCCGGTGGCGGAACGTACAGGGCGAGCCGTCCGTTGCACTCGGTACACCGCTCGGGACGGACCCGCGAGGGAACCTCGGGATGGGCGGCCCGGACCGCGCGCCACTGGTCCGCGAGGTGGGGGCTCGCGATCAGGACCGCGCGCGGCGTCCGTCGGGCCAGCTCACGGTCCCGCGTCAGCAGGATCCGGCCCTCGGTCTTGGCCCGGGAGAGAATCTCCTCGTCGCTCACGCCTCGAACGTAGACGGTGTCGCAGCCGACGAGGCGGAGGTAGCGGGCGAGGCGACCGACCATCTCGTCGGCGAGCCAGCGGGGAGGGGCCACGACGCGGGAGGTTGTCGGAGGTTCTTACCGTTGGCTGCTTTATAATCCCGGGCGTCTGCGTTCGGTCGAACGGAGGATCGGTGCGGCTCTTCGGAACGAACGGGATCCGAGAGGTCGTCGGCGAGAAGTTGACGGCGCCGTTCGTTACCCGGGTCGCGGGCGCGATCGCCGCGATGGTTTCTCCCGGTCGGCCGATCGTCGTCGGTCGAGACGGGCGGACGTCAAGCCTCGCCTTCGCCCACATCGCGAGCTCGACGCTCGCGCTCGCGGGGCATCGGGTCATCGACGTCGGGCTCCTCCCGACGCCGGCGGTGCAGTTCCTCGTCCCGCGCCTCGGCGCGCAGCTCGGGGTCATCCTGACGGCGTCGCACAACCCTCCCGAGTTCAATGGGGTGAAGTTGATCGCCGCGGACGGCCTCGAGGTGATCCGCAGCTTCGAAGAGGGCGTCGAGGCGGGGGTCGAGCGCGACGTCACGACCGCGGTCCCCTACACCGGGATCGGAACGGTCCAGCAGGACGCGAGCGGCGCGGACCGGTACATCGACGCGATCGTGGGACGCGTGGATGCTGCGCGCATCGGGGCCCGCGCGTTCACCGTGGTGCTCGACTGCGGAAACGGCGCCTCGGTCGCGACGAGTCCGTCGCTGCTCCGCCGACTGGGGTGCCGGGTCATCACGCTCAACGGCCAGGTCGACGGAACGTTCCCCGGCCACCTCTCCGAGCCGACGGAGGCCAACCTGAGGGATCTCGCGCGGGTCGTTCCCGCCGTCGGCGCCGACCTCGGGATCGCGCACGACGGCGACGCGGACCGCGCCATCTTCGTGGAGGCGGGCGGTCGCTACGTTCCGGGAGAGGAGACCCTGACGCTCCTCGCCCAGGACGCGGTCGCCACCGCGAAGGGAGGGGTCGTCGTGACGCCGGTGTCGGCCTCCCAGGCGGTCGAGGACGCCGTACGGCCGTTCGGGGGCACGGTCGTCTACACCCGCATCGGCTCCCCGGCGGTCACTCACGAGATGCAGGATCGTCATGCGGTCTTCGGGGGAGAAGAGAACGGCGGCCTGATCTTCCCCGCGCACCAGCTCGCGCGCGACGGCGCGATGACCGCGGTCGCGGTCCTCGACCTTCTCGCCCGTCGGGGCACGGGTCTCGCAGAGGCGCTCGCCGACCTCCCGCATTACACGCTCGTCAAGGAGAAGGTCGCCTGCCCGGTCGCCTTGCGGCAGCCGGTGCTCGAGCGGGTCGCCGCCTCCCTCGCGAAGGACAGCGAACGGGTCCTCACCCTGGATGGGGTCAAAGCCTATCGAACCGGCGGATGGATCCTCGTGCGCCCCTCCGGCACCGAGCCGCAGTTCCGGGTCTTCGCCGAGTCGAAGGACCCCGCGACCGCGCGCTCCCTCGCAGCCAGCGGGCTCTCGCTCGTGCGGGCGGCGGTCGAAGCGCTCGAGCGAACGCCCTAGGCGGCCGTCGCGCGGCGCCGAGCGGTCGTACGGTCGCTAGACCACAGGCCCCAGGAGCCGGAGGGCGAGAACGCCGAACGTGACCGCTGCCGTCTCCTGCTCGCCGGCACGGCGGAAATACTAGATTCCCGAGGCCTCACGGGAGATCGGGGTGGCGATCAGCCATGGGAGCCCGCGCGTGAGGTCCTCGTCGACCGACCCGGAGGCGAGGCCCGCGCCAAGTCCCGCGAGCTCGACCATCGGAAAAGCGCGACGGCCGGTTCGCCAAAGCTCAAAGCGGGCCGTCGGGTGCGCGCGTCCGGAGGGATCGGGTCGTGGAGCCGCGGGGCGACCGCGTTGCGTTCGGGGCTCCCGGCATCGAGCCCCGGTGGTCGCACAGCAACAAGGAGGGGGTGGGGACCGCTTACTCCTCCGACTCCCGGCTGTGGTTCACCCTCTGGCGGGGTATCGTCACCGAGGTCTACTTTCCCCGGATCGACCGGCCCCAGCTCCGTGACCTCGAGTTCCTGCTCACGGACGGAGCGACGTTCTTCCACGAAGAGAAACGCCACCTGGTGGCCGTGACCGAGCGCCCGACCGACCACGCCCTCGGCTATCGGGTGCGGTCGGACGACCCCGAGGGCCGCTATCGTATTCACAAGTCGGTGATCGCCGACCCGCACCTGCCCTGTCTGCTCCTCCACACCCGGGTCGAGATCCGGGCGCCCGAGCTCTCGGGGAAGCTCCGCCTGTTCGTCCTCGCGGCGCCCCATCTCGACGTGAGCGGCTGGGGCAACAACGCGGAGGTCCAGCTCCTCTCCGGGCGCGAGGTCCTGACCGCCGAGCATAACGGCGTCGCGCTCGCGATGGCCGCGAATCGGCCGTTCCGACACTGCTCGGTGGGCTACGTCGGAGCGAGCGATGGGTTCACGGACATCTCCCGACACCGCGAGCTCACCGCGGAGTTCGACCGGGCGCCGAACGGGAACGTCGCCCTGACGGGCGAGGTGCCGCTCGACCGCGGTCCCGAGTTCACGCTCGCCCTCGCGTTCGGGGACTCGATCCCCGCCGCCACGTCGACGCTTTTCCAGTCGCTGAGCACGCCGTTCGAGGTCCACCACCGTCGATTCGTGGAGCAGTGGAACCGGGTCGCGGTGCACGAGCTCCCCCTCGCCGGGGTCTCCCACGACAAGGGCCGCCTCTACCGGGCGAGCCGGTCGATCCTCTTGGCCCACGAGGACAAGGTCTTTCCCGGGGCGTTCATCGCGTCCCTGTCGATCCCTTGGGGCGCCGCGAAGAGCGACGTGGACCGGGGGGGCTACCACCTCGTGTGGACCCGCGACATGGTCCACACGGCGAACGCCTTGCTCGCCTCGGACCGTTCCGAAGCCTCCCTGCGGGCGCTCGTCTACCTCGCGACCCGACAGCGGCCGGACGGAGGGTTCCCGCAGAACTTCTGGGTCGATGGGACTCCGTACTGGCAGGGGATCCAGCTCGACGAGGTCGCGCTCCCGATCCTCCTTGCCGGGCGGCTCCACGCCGAAGACGGGCTGGCCGAGTTCGACCCCCTCCCGATGGTCCGTCGAGCGGCGCGGTTCCTCATCGAGCGGGGGCCCGCGACCCAGCAGGACCGCTGGGAAGAGGTCGGAGGCTACTCCCCCTCGACGCTTGCGGCCTGCATCGCGGCGCTCACGGTCGCGGCGCACCTGGTGCGAGACACGTCCGACCCGGTCACCTCGGCGTTCGTGCAAGAGTACGCGGACTTCCTCGAATCGCACGTCGAGCCGTGGACCGTCACCGGCCAAGGGACGCTACTTCCCGGCGTCCGCCGACACTTCGTCCGCATCCGGCCCGCCTCCGTGACCGACCCGGATCCGCACGAGGGACCGGACCTGGGCCGGGTCCACGTTCCGAACCTGCCGCCCGGAAGCCCCGAGGAGTTCCCCGCGAGCGAGATCGTCGACGGCGGATTCCTCGACCTCGTGCGGTTCGGGATCCGGCGGGCCGACGACCCGCTCGTCGTCGAGTCGGTCCGGGTCGTCGACCGGGTGCTGAAGGTCGACACGCCCCTCGGGCCGGTGTGGCGTCGCTACAACCATGACGGGTACGGCCAGCGCGACGATGGGGGTCCGTACAGCGACTGGGGCGTCGGGAGGGCCTGGCCGCTCCTCACCGGGGAACGGGGGCACTACGAGCTCGCCCTCGGGCATGACCCGGCCCCGTTTCTCGCGACCATGGAGCGGTTCGCGACCCCGACCGGGCTCCTCACCGAACAGGTCTGGGACGCCGACGATCGTCCCTCGCTTCACCTGGTCACCGGGCGCCCGACCGAGGCCGCGATGCCCCTCGTCTGGGCTCACGCGGAGTACGTCACTCTTCTGCGGTCGGCGCAGGACGGTCGGGTCTTCGACCGGGTGGAGGAGGTCGCCGAGCGCTATCTGCCGGCCCGTTCGCGTCGTCCCGAGCTCGAGGTGTGGAAGTTCGACCGCCGACCGCGGTGGATCGACCCGGAGGCCGGCCTGCGCGTCCTCGCCGAGCAGCCGTTCCGCCTCCACGCGAGCGACGACGATTGGCGGACGGCTTCGGACCTCGACGCGACCGCGACGAGCCTCGGCCTCTACTTCGTCGACCTCGCCCCGCTCGGCGCGCGGTCGCGTCGCTGGACGTTCACCTTCTACTGGCCCCTTTCCGACCGCTGGGAAGGGCGGGACTTCGCGGTTGAGGCCCGGGCCCCCGCGGACGGCCGGGAGGCCCGGATCACTCGACCTTGAGCCACCGCGCCGACACGAAATAGCCGATGGCGGTCATGAGAGCCGCGAAGAGGACCAGGTAGGCGAGGTCCCACCAGTCGGTGCCCGTGCCGAGCACGAACCCCCGCCCGAGGAGCGCGGAGAACGAGACCGGATTCACGCTCGCGATGGCCTGCATCCAGGGGGGGAACTGCTGGGAGGGAAACAGCGAGGCGCTCGCGAACATGAGCGGCATGGTGATGAAGTTCGAGACGACCCCGGGCGTCTGCCAGTCCGTCGACGGCGCGGTGACCGCGAGGAATAGGCTCGAAAAGCCGAGCGCGAGGCACAAGAGCCCGACGATCCAAGCGGCCCACTCGAGGGGAGAAAGCGAGAACGTCACCCCGAAGGCCAGGGCGGCCGCGACCATCACGGGGATCTGTACGAGGCCGCGGGTCGCGGAACCGAACGCTTTGGAGAGGAAGATCAGCTCCTTCGACGTCGGCGTGATCAGGATCCGCTTCATGAAACCGAACCGTTTGTCCTGGATCGTGCTCATCGACCCGAACATCCCGACCGAGAGCATGGACGTCGACAGGACGCCCGGCAGCAGGAACGCGATGTAGTCGTTCGTGTGGAAGAGGCCCGAGAGCGTCGCGGCGGGGACACCGCTGAAGCTCGAGCCGAAGAACGCGAGCCACATGAACGGCTGGACCACGGTGATGAGGATGACGAACGGGTTGCGGAACGTCCGCAGGATCTCGCGGACGTAGAGCCCCCAGAACTGGCTCCTCATCCCCGCGCCCTCCGGATCTGCGCGTAGAACTTTCGGATGTCTCCCATCGGTTCCTCGGCGCCGATGCGCTTACCGGTCAGGTCGAGAAAGACGGTCTCGAGGCTCGGCTTCTCGACGCTGATCCGGCGGATGCGTTCGGTCGGGATCGCCGCGAAGAGCCGGGGCAGGAACTCCTCCGAAGAGCCGACCCGGATCAGCCACTCGTTTCCCTGGGGCCGCACTTCCTGCACGCCCGGGATCGCCCGGATCGCCGCCGGATCGAGCCCGTCGGAAGTTTCGAGCTGGACGATGTCTGCGTGGACTCGGCCCTTGAGCTCGGACGGGGTCCCTTCGGCGATGATCCGGCCCTCGTCGATGATCGCGACGTGGTCGCAGAGGATGTCGGCCTCCTCGATGTAGTGGGTCGTGAGGAGAATCGTGACGCCGAACTCCTTGCGAACGCCCGTGACGATCTCCCAGAGCATCCGGCGCGTTCCAACGTCGAGTCCGATCGTGGGCTCGTCCATGAAGATCACTGACGGCTGGTGCAACAGGGCGAGCGCGATCTCGAGCTTCTTTCGCATCCCGGTGGAGAGGTGGTTCGTCTTCTCGTCCCGGACCTCGGCGAGCGAGAAGTACCTCAGGAGCTGGGCCGCGCGCTCCTCCCAGTCGGTCAGGCTCTGGAGCTTGGCCTGGAGCCAGAGATTCTCCCAGACGGAGAAGTCGTCGTCGAGGATGACCTCGGCGGCGACCCACCCTATTCGGGCCCGTTCTTGCATCGACTGGGTCCGCACATCGAATCCGGCGACGCGGGCGTCGCCCTCCGTGATATCGCTGATCCCGGTCAGGACCTTGATCAAGGTCGTCTTGCCCGCCCCGTTGGGTCCGAGCAGTCCGAAGATGCTCGCCTTCGGGATCGACAGGTTCACGTGGTCGAGAGCGAGCACACTGCGACCCCCCCCGTTGCCGTAGCGTTTCGAGAGATTCCGGACCTCGATCGCGACCGGGGTCGTCATGGGCGCGGTCTCGGGGCCCGGCGGGCCCGGCCGCGCGCAGGCGGGCGCGCGGAGCGGATCCGTTCGAGTGCGTGCTCCAGCTGTCCCCGCACGTCGGCCCGCAGCGCGGCACGTCGCGCCGGACTGGCGGTCTCCCGGCCGAGGTAGTCCAGGATCCGTTCGAGATGGGACTGGAGGCGGTCGACGAGGAATCCTCCGGGGTCGGCGTGTCCGGCCACTTCCGACCAGAGCATACCGAGCTCGGGGCCGGCCCGAGTCCGCCAGAGCATCTGGCGGCGCAAGTGTCGCAGGAACCGACGGCCCTCCGGCGTGACCCGGTAGACCCGGCGGCGCCCCTCCCGGGAGGCTTGAGCGAGGCGGCGACGTGCGAGCGACTCGAGCGCGGGATAGATCGCACCGGGTCCGGGCCGCCAGGACCCCGCGGTGCGCTGCGCGACGCGCTCGGCGAGCGCGTACCCGTAGAGCGCGCCCTCCCGCTCCATGACGGAGAGCGCATAGAGCCCCAGGATTCGGCCCGGCATGGGCATGCGGGGGCGGTCGGTCGACATGATATCGGTTTATGTATCGAAATCGATATAAGTTCTCCGTCCTCGTCGGCGATCTCCTCCACCGAAGCTCCGCGCGCGAGAGGAATCCGGGGAGAAGACTCGCGTTCGCGCCCGCGACCTAGGGCCGGCTCTCGAGCGGGGGAGAACCCACCCCGGGCTCGTCTCCCGACCTCCCCACTTACCGATCCGCGCGTCCACCGCGTTCGGCGCGGCCCGAGCGAGCTCCTCGGCGGCTCGGCGCACCCCCCGGGTCGAGAGGACTTCGGTCGGGCGGTCGAGCTCCGCATCCTCGGATGCGGTGGCCCGGCTCGACGAGATCCCGTGCCGTGCCGCCGACTCGCGCTACGCGCTCTCGAGGAGGGCTCCCGACGCCTTCGCCGGCCGCGTGCCTACCCCGAAGGTCGAAACCCCCCCGAGGCCCGGAGCGACGGCACGAGGATGTAGGTCATTCGACCAAACTCGCGGAAGCCGACCTTCCTCGCGACGCGCTGGGATGCGAGGTTAGTTTCCCCGGTACTCCAGACCGGCGTCCACCCCCGGCCCCGCATTTCCGTCGCGACCAGGGAGGCCGCCGCGCTCCCAATCCCTCGGTTCCGCCATGGCTCGAGCACGGCTGCGCCCATATCGGCGTGCTCTTCGGAGGAGACCGACATCGCCACTGTACCGACCAGCGTGCCGTCGATGATCGCCCCCGCGACGATCCCGCCGGACAGCGCAGCGAGCAGCGATCCGAAGCCGACCGGATGTAGTTCGCTCGGGGATTCTTCGAGCAGGGCGAGGTCGACCTCGGTCAGCCGCCGGACCGCCGAGTGCTCCTGAGGGTGCGCAGGACCCTGGAGGGTGAAGTAGACGTCCCCAAGGTATCGGACCGGGGTCGCGAGCTCGCGCTCGAGGCGAGGGCCGAGCACCGCGGCCATCTCGGCCGTACAGTGCACGCAGTCCCACCCGGGAATCCGTTGCAGGAGGGGCCACAATTCCGCGGAGTCGCTTCCGAAGGCCATCGGCTCCCTCGGGGCCCAGGAGGCCTGGACAACCGCGGCCCGCGGAGCCGCGAGCGGGCCCGCGGCCCAGGAGCGGCCCGCGTGCCTTCGCAGTACGCACCGAGGGCCGAAGGTGAACGGATGGTCCGGGAGCGCGGCGGCCAGCTCGTCTTCGGACGCCGGCGGAAGTGGCTCGCTGCCGTGCACGCCCTCCGCATCCGGCCCGGGTCCTTCAAGCAAACGCCCCCGGGCCCCCGAGCGTCGGCGGGACCGGGTCGGCCCGGCAGTCCGCGGCTCCGTGCGCAGCGTTCCTCTACCGAACGACCGAGAAGGCGTGCTCGTAGGTCCCCAACGATCGCCCCACCCGCATCCAGAGCGGGACGAGCGCCTCGAGCCAACGGGCCCCGTCGATGCCACCGACATCGAACGTACCCGGCCAGCCGACCTCCCGAACGAGTTGGGTCGCTCGCGCCTTCGACTCAGGGTCGTTGCCGCAGATGAACATGGGTGGCGCACCGTCTCGGAACTGAGGGTCGATCATCCGCGTGTTGCTCATCGTATTGAAGCACTTCACAACCTTGGCGGTCGGGAGCTTGCGTTGAACTCGTTCCCCGAGGGAGTCGGTCGTGCCGACGAAGAGTCCGGGCGGCATGCCCGAGCCGAAATCGAGGGGGTTCGTCACGTCGAGGAGCAGCTTTCCGGCAAAGTTGGAGGGACCTGCTAGGTCGATCGCGGACTCGGTCGCGGCGCCCGAGGTCGCCAGGATCAGGATCTCCCCGAACTCGGCCGCGGCGGCGAATGTACCGGTCGCCACCGACCCAGGGGTCGATGCCTTCCATCCATCGAGCTTGGCGGGCTCGCGCGATCCGAGCATTACCGCGTATCCGTGCTTCGCGAGCCCACGTCCCAGTTGCTGGCCGACGTTGCCGCTCCCCAGTATCCCTATCCGGGTAGTTTCCGATGCCATCGTTGCGAACCTCCGCTCTCGGGCGGGCGCGAGCAACGATTGAGATTACTTTCGCTTTGCGTTGGACGCTCTCGGCCGGACGAGGGACCGCGGTTCGAACCTACTGCTTTGGGCGCCCCTGCCGCTTCGTGCGTCCCTCCGGCGCTGGTAGCACCCTCGATTCCACGGGACCCCACGGCCGGCCCCGGCTCACCGACGCGCAGACCCCGGGCCGGACGAACCCCGGCTACCGGGGGCAGTTCCACCCCCCTGCCGTGTGGACCTCGAGAACCGGTCCGGAGGTACCTCGACAGGCAGCCCCTTTGGGAGGCGGGAGTCTTCCCTTCAGGGCCTCGACGCCCCCTCGGTCCCCGGGCGCGGAGATAGAGGTATCTCGCCGGGCCGGGTCTCCGTCGCGAATTCCTTCTCTTCCCACATGTCGTAGGCGATGGCAATGGCCGCCGACTGCGTGATGATGGCGAGGGCATTCGCGAGGTGGAGGAAGACAACGAAATTCCAGACGGTCTCGCCCCCAACGATCGGCCAATCGCTGCCGAGGTGGGCCCAGACCAGGACTCCGAGCACCACCATCACGATCGACAGCTGGTAGCTCGCCCGGGCGATCCGCTTCACCCGGCCGGGCGCCCGGGTCGACCGGAGCTCGCGCAGGTTCGAGTACGCGAACGCCACGATCACGAGACCAAGCGCGACGTGGAGGTAGGTGATCCACACCGCCGAGGGGCGAACGAGGCCGAGGGCGAACTCGACGAACACGACCCAGATCATCCCGTACAGCGCCGCCCACAGCCGCATCGGGCCCTCAGCGCCAGAGTTGGCCGAACGACTCCTAAGTCCTTCGTCAAACCGGTTCGATTTTGGGAGGCGACCCATCGGCCGGCGGACCTGCTCGGACCCCTCGGGTCCGGCCCGCCTTCGGGGCGGGGGGACCTCCCTCGGCCCTCGACAGAACCTTTAAGTACAATTGTCGCGGCCGGAACAGCACCGACGAACGAACACGAGAATCGACGGGCCGCTCCCGAGACGACCGACGTACACTTCGACGACCTCCCGCTCCACCCGAGCCTGAGGAAGGGCGTACGCGAGATGGGATACCGGTCGGCAACGCCAATCCAGAGCCGCGCGATCCCCGACGCGGTGTTGGGCCGGGACCTGATCGCCACCGCCCAGACCGGCACGGGGAAGACGGCGGCGTTCCTCCTCCCGATCCTCGAGCGGACGCTCGAGCTCCCTCCCGGACGGATCTACGCGCTCGTACTGACCCCGACCCGGGAGCTCGCGGTCCAGGCCGAGACGTTCCTCGCCAAGCTCGGCCACTACACCCGGCTCCACGGCGCCGCGGTCTATGGCGGTGTGGGAATGGCCGACCAAGTCCGCGCGATCCGCGGCGGGGCCGAGATCCTCGTCGCCACGCCCGGCCGCCTGCTCGACCACATGGAGCGGGGCTACGTGGACTTCCGGGCACTGCGCATTCTGGTGCTCGACGAGGCGGACCGCATGCTAGACATGGGATTCCTCCCCGACGTCCGGCGGATCCTCTCGCGACTGCCCCGCCAGCGCCAAACGATGCTCTTCTCGGCGACCATGCCCCCCGAAGTGGTCCGACTCTCCCGCGACTTCCTCACCGACCCCCGCATGGTGCATGTCGACCCGACGACGGTCGCCGCCGTCGGGGTCTCCCACCTCGCGTTGCCCGTCCCGGCCCACCTGAAGGCACCGCTATTGCGCCAGCTCCTGGAGGACCAAACGATGACGAGCGTGCTGGTCTTCACTCGCACGAAGCACCGAGCCGACCGGCTCGCCCGGCAGCTGACCCAGTGGGGGATCCCGACCGGCGTCATCCACGGGAATCGCAGCCAGAACCAGCGCCAGCTGGCCCTTGAAAGCTTCCGTCGTCGGTCCCATCGAGTCCTCGTCGCGACGGACATCGCCGCGCGAGGGATCGACGTGGAAGGAGTAAGCCACGTCGTCAACTTCGACGTCCCGCGGGAAGCCGAGGTCTATGTGCACCGAGTCGGCCGGACCGCTCGGGCCCAGCGACGGGGGGATGCCTACACGCTCCTGGCCCCGGAAGAGAACCCCGACTTTGCCGCCGTCGAGCGGCTCCTCGGATTCACGGTTCCTCGCTCGCGCCTTCCCGATTTCGCATACGACGCGCCGGCTCCACCTCGCGAAGAGATGGGAGGCCACCGGCCGCAACGCGGCGGCGGGAGT
>DAIDCO010000048.1 GCA_027309555.1 bacterium | reverse complement strand
GTCCGGAACGCCCGGTTCGTGTGGACGGCGACGGGGGCGTCCGGTCGGGCGGGCTGGAGAGGCGGGCGTCCCTTCGGAGAAGTCGCCTCGGTGGACGTTCGGGGCAAGAGAATATCGGGCGCCGCTTCGCTCTCGGCGGGCCGAAGCTGGACGCTTCCCGCTTCCAGGAGAAACGCCCCTGCCAGGAGGGCTGCGCCCACGAGGACGCTCGACCCATCCCCACCGGCTGCCGGTAGGTAGACGAGGGCACCGAGGACCACCGGCAATCCGATCAACAGGAGCCCCGTCCAAGGCACGAGTCCGCCCGAGCGGGCGCCGCGGTCGGTGGAGTAGACGACCATCGCGACCCCGAGCAATCCGGTGGGAACGAACCACGCGGCGGCGGCCGAGGTCGCTCCCCCGACGGCTCCGGCACCGATCCCGAGGAATGCGGCGAGGTTCCCGACGGTGTAGGCCACGGCGGTCCAGGCGACTCGCCGCTGCCCGAGGTCGCGCGGCTCGGTCCCCGAGCTTCCCTTCGAGAGGAGTCCGAGGATTCCGACGGGCACGGGAGCTAGGAGGAGGATCGTTAGGAAGGCCGGGAACGCCCCTTCCGCAGGTCCCGAGGTGGCCGGTCCGACGACCAGGACCCAGAGCCCGTCGAACGCCACCACCGCGACCAGCGCGAGCACGGCATACCGCCGGAGCTCCGAGGTCACCCCGTGCCCGCCCTGGCGCAGGCCCGACGCCGCGTTCAAGATGGCCCAGGGTCGTCGAGGGGTCGCGGGGACGCGCGCCGATTCGAGGGCGTCCGGTCCGGGAGTTCTGCGTCGCGGCTTCTCAGCATCGCCCCCTCCTCAGAAAGGGACCGCGCGGCGCCCTACTTAATCGTGGGCCTCCGTGGGAAGACGGCCGGTCGTCGGCGCCGCGAGGGTTCGCCCGGCACGCCCGACCCGCGGGTCGCCTCCAGAGCTCCGGGGGTCGGTGAATGCACCTTCCGGCTCCTCGAGGCTTCGACGGTCGCCCACCGCCGGAGAAATCCCTATATGCGGCACGGCCAACCGGCATCGGTGGCACTGTGATCGCACCGCATGGTGGACGCCTCGTTAACCGGCTCCAGTCCGAAAGTGAATTGCGGCGTCGCGAGGCCGAGCAGGGCGACCTTCCGCTCCTCGCCCCGGGGATCGACGAGGTCTACGACGCGGAGAAGATCGGTCTCGGTGCGTACAGCCCGCTCGAGGGGTTTCAGGATTCGGTCGCCGTCGAGTCCGTCATGGCCCGGGGTCGGCTTCCGAACGACCTCCCTTGGACGATCCCAATGGTTCTCGCACCCTCCGGAGCGAAGAACTCGGAGGTACTCGCCGCCCTGCGGCCCGGCGATGAGGCCGGGCTGGTGGACAGGGCCGGCCGGCTGTTCGCTCTCCTGCGGGTCGAAGAGAAGTACCGACCCGACAAGCCCCGGCTCGCGAAGTCGGTCTACGGTACCCAAGACCCGAACCACCCGAACGTCGCCGACCTCCTTGCTTGGGGCGAGACCGCGGTCGCGGGGCGGATCGATCTGCTTCGCCGCCTCGACCACCCTACGGGAGCGTTCGAGCTCGCTCCGGCCGAGGTGCGGACCGAGTTCGCGCGACGGGGATGGAATCACGTCGCTGCGTACCAGACGCGGAACGTTCCCCACACGGCGCACGAGTACCTCCAGCGGTGCACGCTCGAGCGGTCGGAGATCGATGGATTGTTCATCCACCCGGTCCTCGGCCGGCTGAAGAAGGGGGACTACCGGCCCAACGTGATCCTCGAGGCGTACCGGGCCCTGGTCGGGAAGTACTACCCGGCCGACCGGATCCTCCTCGCCTCGCTGAGCATCACCATGCGCTACGGCGGTCCGAGGGCGGCGCTCTTCCTGGCGATCGTCCGCCAGAACTTCGGCTGCTCGCACTACATCGTCGGTCGGGACCAGGCCGGGATCGGCAAGTACTACGAGCCGTTCGCCTGCCAGCAGATCTTCGACGAGCTCCCGCTCGAGATCGTCCCGCTCAAGTACGCAGAGACGTTCTTTTGTCGGGACTGCGGGTGGATGGCCACCCCCCGGAGCTGCGCGCATCCAACGGATCACCGGCTCGATACGAGCCAGACCCGCATCCGCAACGCGCTCGCGAAGGGCGACCCGTTGCCGAGCGAGATCATCCGACCCGAGATCGCGGCGATCCTCGGCCGCGGTGATGTACTGCTGACCGAGTGAGCTTCGTCCCACGGTATCCCTCCGGCCCGGGGAAACGGTGGATGCCGCCGAGGACCCGTGCCGGGCGGTCTGCGAATTCGACGGTCGACGGTCCATGAGTTTACCTCAAGGTAGACTTATAGCTCTCGGGCCGATGCCCAGGACGGAGGGAATCGATGCAGATCGTGGAGGTCCCAATCCTCCGCTGCTTTCGCTGCGCCTACGCGTGGCGCCCTTCCCAACCGGCGGTCCGTATCTGCCCTCGTTGCAAGTCCGAACTTTGGGATCGGCCCAAGATTCGTGCAGAACTTGGCCCAGCCAACGGTCTCGGCGTGGCCGAGGTTCTCGCTAGACATCGTGCCCAAGTCTTGGAGATCGCCCGCCGTCACGGAGCCCGAGAGGTTCGAGTGTTTGGGTCCGTGCGTCGAGGTCAGGCGACACCCAGGAGCGATGTCGACCTCTTGGTCAGGTTTCGCCGAGGGACGGACCTCTTTGACCAGATGCACATGGAGCAGGAGCTCGGAACCCTCCTCGGCAGGAAGGTCGATGTCGTGACCGAGGAGGGCTTGCATCCACTCGTTCGTCCTCAGGTGCTCTTCGAGGCTGTGCCCCTGTGACGTCCCCCGACGAGCTGCGGTTGGCGGAAATGCTCGAGGCTATCGAGCGGACGAAAGGTTACGTCGCGCGAGGCCGCTCGGTGTTCTTCTCCGATTACGATACGCGAGAGCTCATCATCCACCACCTCGAGCATCTCTCCGAGTCGGCGGACCAGGCATCGCAGCATCTCAAGCGAGCGCACCCAGTCGTTCCTTGGAAAGACCTTCGCGATCTACGCACTCGGCTCATCCACCAGTATATGCGACCGGACCCCGAAGCGGTTTGGGTGTTCGTGCGAGACCGCCTTCCTCGCATCGAGCGCCAACTCCGTCGGCTACGCGTATCCCGCGCGGAGGTCCCGAACCGCAGCGCGCCACCCTAGGGGTTGACCCGGGGGCTCCGGGCGCACTGCGGCCGGGCCGAGAGTTTCTGGCCCCGGCAGCACATGCCGCTCGGGGGGTGGAGCTCGCGTCTACGAAGAGCCACGGCATTCTTGGAGACACTGGGCTCCCCGAGGCGAGGCATCCCAGTGCCAAGATCATCGATCGAGTCCCCTCGGGCCGGGGTCGGACCCGGCATAACGCTCGATCCTCCCTTCGTGACGGCTAGAATCGGCGAGCGTAGACATCTGCAAGGAACTTCGATTTCAGGCGGTAACGCCGTCCTCGTCGTTCTCCCTGCGCTTCGAGGAGCCCGCCCCGCACGAGTTTATCAAGAGCACTCCAGAGGGCCGGCTGGCTGTACTTTTTCGGGTTCGGGTACTCCCCTCGGCTGAACCATTCGCCATCCCCCGCCAGCATCCATCGGAGCATCGTCCGAGTACTCTCGCGGGAGAAGCCGGAGACCAACGGTCCCAAGTTCGCTTGCTTGGCTGCGACCTTGTAGGCCGCGGCAGTCTCGCCGACGAAATACCTCGTCCAGAGCGAATAGCTTTCCCCGGAGCTGGTCGTTCCTAGGAGGTCATAGTACTGGTCGCTGGTCCGGAAGAGCCTGGTATCGAGCGGGATTAGCGGGGCCCGTTTGCAACCCATATCGACGAGCAGAGCGATGTTCACCAGCCGCCCGATTCGGCCATTCCCATCCATGAAAGGGTGGATCGCCTGGAATTCCGCGAAGAACAGCGCCGCAGCGACGGCAGGGAGGTAGTCAAAGCGATTCGCTCGGTACCACTCGAACAACGCCTCCAACTCACCCGCCGTTCGGTCAGGAGGTGTCGGCGTGAACCGAAGGGTGTCCGAACCGGTGTTGACAATGAAGTTCTGTTGGGGTTTCAGCACCCCGACCCAATCGGGCCGAAGAACATCCTGAAACAACTCACGATGAAGCGAGCATAGTCCTGAAACGCTGAACTCGGGGAGGGCACCTGCTGCCAGTCTCGAGTAGGCTTCCGCCAGTCTCAGAACCCCAAGTTCGGAGGGCGATGCGGGCTGCTGCCCCTCTAAGAGCTCTCTAGCTCGGTTGAGCTCGACCGTCTCGCCCTCGAGCCGGAAGCTGCTGACCGCGTTCCGGACTTGGGCCATCCCCAGCAGGACTTCGTGCAGCTTGGGGGAGAGCAGCCGGGTTTCCAGAATCCCGTCCCAGCGTAGGCAATCGACAGCCGGCCTTCCGGTATCCTCATCGACACGGACGCGGGGCCGGAATCCCGCCGTCGTGTCGACCTTGGCCAGCGGCATCTGCGCTTATCATGAATTAGACATACTTGGGTTTATCATAAGTGGGCCTGAGGAGGGAGCGCGCAGAACCCACCGCCGGCGGGCTAGATTTTGGTCATCGACCGACGTGAAGGACCCCGGGGACCAGATCCTGAGAACTCCGGACTCAGCGCCGAAGCGAATCCTGGCGCGAAAATGATTGGGCGGGCCCCCTCGGGCCCGGTTACCACCGTAACGTCTGCGGAAAGCCCATGCCGTGGGCGCTCTCCTCATCGCCTGCGGGAGGGGGACGCGAACTGGACGCGGTCCCCCTCAAGGATCATCTCGAGTAATCCCTGGTGCAGTACCCACGAGAAGATTATATCACAAAAGGACGTATCACGTCCTTCTGTGATATGACTCTGAAAACCTCCAGCACCGCTCTCTGGGAGGTGCCCGTACGGGAGGGACGCAAGGTGCTCACGTCAGGGAACCTCGCCGAGATGGCCCGGCGGATTGGGGCCCGGCCCGCGCACGCCCTCCGACATCTCCGCCGGGAGGGTTACCTTGTTCCCCTCTTCCGCGGGTTCTACTACGTCCGGACCCCGGAGGAGGTCCGGCTGCGTACGGAGCGCTACGACCCGCTGGAGCTCTTCGCCCTCGCGGCCCGGGCGAAGGGAATTGGGGAGTGGTACTTCGGGCTCACCACGGCGCTTCGCCTGAGCGGGCTCACCCATGAGGACCGACGAGAGGAAACAGTGGTGAGCCGCGCATTCTACCGCATCCATGGGATCCCCATCGGGAGCCGACGCTTCGTGATCCACAAGTGGGACAAGGAACTCTTCGGTTTCGGCCTCGAGCGGTGGCGAACCTACCTCGTCAGCGACCCGGAGAAGACGGTCCTCGACCTTGCTTACCTCGATTTTTGGCGAGCGAAGAAGCGGCACCCGGCGACGCGTGCATGGACAGAACATCTCGCCTCTGTGAATACGCGGAAAGTCCGCCGCTACCTCAACCATTACCCGGCGGAGATTCGTCGGATCGTGGAGGGACGCCTATGATGGCGCTCATTCCGATGCTCTCTGAACATCTGGGCGTCAAGGACCAAGAGCTCCTAGAGAAGGATGTCCGTCTCCACGCTCTCCTAGGAAGCCTCGTCCGAGATCCGACGTTCGGGTCTCATCTGGTCTTCAAGGGCGGCACATGTCTCATCAAATGCTACCTCGATTACCCACGGTTCAGTACGGACTTGGACTTCACTTGGCTCTGGGGGGCCGGCGAGGAGCGCAACGGCCATGGTACCAAGAGGCTCCGCCGGCGGATTCGCCCGACACAGCGGAGCTTGGAAGCATGGTTTAGGGATTGGACCGTGCGCCAGGGGTATTCGTCAGAGGGCCCACAATTCTTCAACTACGGGCGGAGCAACCGGATGATGACGGTGAACCTCCGCTACCCGACGACCTCCGCCAAGGATGGCCGCGTGAAAGTTCAGATCAATTTCGAGGAGCCTCTCCTCTACCCCACCGTCTCGACCCACGCGAAGAGTCTCCTGAGAGGAACAGTCCCTCCCGCGTTTCGCCTCTTGGAAGGGGATCCGGCGACCGGCTACGCGGCCGCCGTCCTAGTCACCGCCTACGATCCGAGGGAGATTCTCGTTGAGAAGTGCCGGGCCATCCTGACGAGGACGGCGGCGAAGAGCCGGGACCTCGTGGACCTCTTCCTTCTCGAGAGGGATCGGGGCCTTCGCGTAGAGAACGACGAGGCGGGTGTCGTGGAGAAGACGCGACGCTCCGTGCAGGGGGCCGCTCGCTACCGTGCGCAGGCCCGGAGTTTCGACGAACGCGAGACCCTCCTGCTGGAGGAAGACGTGCGGCCGCTCCTGCTCAAGCCCATAGATGCGGATGCCTTCCAGCGACACCGGGAGCGAGTCATCCCTTTCCTGAAGGGACTGCTGCCGAGGATCCTGGCCTGAACCTGGCAGCCTCGCGCACTCCTCACCAGCGTTCACGCAGGGAAGCGATGCAGCGCATCCTCGCCATCGAAGTATACCTGTTTGTGCGGATTTATTCTCGATGGGGGCCATAACCATGCCTACTCATTCAGTGAAGAGCCACAGGGCTCTGCAAGTCACCGGTCCCTCCGAGGCAGACGACACGCCACCGCCGAAACTGTTGCCGGCCGATCCAGCCTCGGAGGGCTCAATCGAGACAATCATCCCGACAACGTCGGGATTCGCCGAGTCGGGTATCTACCGGGGGGTTCAGACGGCGGCTAGGCGGAAAGCTACAATCGCGCCGGGGAGGGATCGGGAGGGGTGCCTCGCTAAACGCCATCTCTCTCGGTGACCTCGGCGGGCGAATGAGTCGAAGGGCCGACCCTAAATTGGAGAGGCGGATCGAAGAGGCCACGGTGGATGCCTACGGGTCGGCGGAGCAGGCGACCGGCTTCAACACGATGATCGAGGAGCACGTTCGATTCCCGTTCATGGCAAAGGCGATCGGAGAGGATGTCGAGGTCTTGTCCATCGACGTCGCCAATGAGGGAGAGGAGCTGGTCGCGGAGTGCCGACGACGCGGAAGGTGCCATCAGGTCCGCCTCATCGATTTGGAGGTCCCGACGGAGGTCCGCGGCAGGAAGTGGATCTCCGCTTACTTCCAGTTCCGGGGAAAGAAGCCCTGAGCCATCGGCCGTGGGACCCGGCATCCTCGGATTCCCGCCTCCCCACCCTTGACGAGATGACGCATCCCACTGCCCGAATCATCGAGCGGGTCCCCTCGGATCCGAACCGTGCCTCCTCCCCAATGCCCAGCCGCGGGTCGCGAACCACGGTCCGTTCGGGTCGCTCGGGGCCGAGAAGTGTGCGTCGCGCACCCCGCGGGGGTCGGGGAGCCCCGAACGGAGCCGGCCACGGCTCGCCGAGAGGTCTCATATAGCCCCCGCATGCACGGGGGGAAGCATGGAGGCGGTCGGCGGATCGGCGTCCCACCGGGCGCATTCGGCGATCGATTCGATCGGCCGAGGCACGCTCATCATGGTGGTGGGCACCGTGGTGCTCCTGCTGCTCAGTTTCATCGTCCGCGTCGAGCTCGCGCGGCACCTCCTTCTCGAGCAGTTCGGCAGCTTCAACCTGGGGCTCGCGTTCGCGGGCCTTCTGTCGCTCGTCGCCCTGCTTGGCCTTCACCAGGCGACCGCGCGGACGCTGGCCGAGCGCCGGGACCCGGCGGTGCGGCGTCGGCTCATCCGCTGGGTCTTCGGGATCACGGTCGTTACCGCGGGCGTAGCGTCCTCCGCGGTCTACCTGCTCGCCGGCCCGATCGCGTCGATCTTCGACCCGGCCGACAGCGTGGAGCTCACGACCGTGTTCCAGATGTTCTCGATCACGATCGGGCTCACCCTGCTCAACACGTTCCTCTCCTCGGTCTTCCAAGGGTTCGAGGACACGGTTCCGAACGCGTGGATCAACCAGGCGGTTCAGCCGGCGGCGTTCCTGATCTTCGTCTACATCTTCTTCTACTTCCACCTCGCGCTGACCGGCGCGCTCGTCGCGTGGGTGATCTCGAACGCGATCACGTTCGTCGCGCTCGTCGCCTACACCCTGCGCCGGCTCCCGCGCTACCTGCCCCCGACGCCGACGGTGACCGCCGAGCTTCCCCCGGGTCTGTGGATCCTATCGGCCTCGCTGTGGGGGGTCACGACCCTCTCGTTCGTCACCGCCTACATCGACACCCTGATCCTCGGGGCGTTCCGACCGGAAGAGGCGGTCGGGATCTACTCGGCGGTGATGACCCTGGCCCGCCTCATCCTCGTCGCGAGCGGCGCCGTCACCTACATCTTTCTCCCCGTCGCCGCCCGGCTCAAGGGGCAAGGGGACATCGAGAGCATCCGTTCGACCTACCCGACCGCGGCCCGATGGGTCCTGGTCTTCACCGCGCCGATGTTCCTGGTCTTCGGCTTGTTGCCGACCGACTCGACGACCGCCATCTTCGGGCCGTCGTTCGCGCCCGGTGCTTTTGCCCTCCTGATCATCACGACCGGCGCGCTCGTCTCGGTCTCCTTCGGGCCGGTCAATGCGACCCTCGCGGGCATGGCGATGACGCGGCCTCTCCTCCTCGCGACGGCGATCTCGGCCGCGACGAACGTGGTGCTCAGCTTCGCGTTGATCCCGAAGTACGGCCTGCTCGGAGCGGCGGCCGCGTGGGCCGTGGCGCGCATCCTCTATCCCGGCGTCGGGGCCCTCTCGCTCCTGGTCACCCACCGCATCAGCACCTTGCACCGGAACTTCCTCGTGCCCTTCGGCCTGACGCTCGCCGTCGGGATCCCGCTGTTCCTCGGGATCGGGGTCCTCAGCCACCCGCACTGGGTGATCTACCCACTGTACTTTGTCGGCGTCGTGCTCTTCCTCGCGATGATCTTCGCCACCCGCACGGTCGAGGTGGGGGACCTCGTGGTCTGCCGGATCGCCGAACGGGTCCTCGGCCGCCCGCTCCCGCGACTGCAAGCGTTCCTCGAGCGGTACTCGTCGCATCCCCTCCCGGACCGATGAGCGCCGGGGGCGTTACCCCCGTGACGTTCGGCCTTCCCGTGGGAGCGAATCCTAAGTAGCTCCGCGGGCCGGTCCCTTCGAGGTTCGAGGAGATCCATGCCGGGTGCCCCGACCGCCTCCCGCGCGCCCGGATGGTTCCGGACCGCGGTCTTCTACGAGATCCCCGTACGGTCGTTCTACGATTCAAACGGCGACGGCGTCGGCGACCTCCCGGGAGTGACCGCGAAGCTCGACCACCTCGCCGATCTCGGGGTGGGCGCGATCTGGCTCCTCCCGTTCTACCGTTCGCCCTGGAAGGACGAAGGGTACGACATCTCCGACCACTTCTCGGTCGACCCGTCGCTCGGAACGCTCGACGATCTCGATCGACTCGTAGCGGAAGCGCACGCGCGGGGGATCCGCGTGCTCGGCGACCTCGTGACGAACCATGTCTCGATCGACCACCCGTGGTTCCAGGAGGCCCGACGGGACCGCGGATCCCGCTTCCGGTCGTGGTTCCTCTGGTCCGACACGGGCAAGGAGTTCTCCCGGACCCGCGTGATCTTCCGCGACTTTGAGGTGAAGAACTGGAGCTGGGACGAGACCGCGGGGCAGTACTACTTCCACCGGTTCTACGCGAGCCAGCCGGACCTGAACTACGATTCGCCCGAAGTGCGGGCCGAGATGCTCCGGGTCGCCCGCTTTTGGCTGGCGCGGGGGCTCGACGGATTCCGCTGCGATGCGGTACCGTACCTGTACAAGCGCGAGGGGACCCGGTGCCAGAGCCTGCCCGAGGTCCACCGGTTCTTTCACGAGCTGCGGGCGATGATGGACGAAGAGCACCCCGGGACGGTCCTCGTCGCCGAGGCGAACCAGTCGATCCCTGAAACCGTCCCGTACTTCGGGGAAGGGAGCGAGTTCCAGATGGTCATGCACTTCCCGCTGATGCCGAACCTGTTCCTCGCCCTCGGCGAGAACGACCCGCGGCGGATCCGCCACGTCCTCCGGGCGACGCTCCCGACGCCGCGCGGTTCGGGATGGGCGTACTTCCTGCGCAACCACGACGAGGTCACGCTCGAGCAGGTCAGCGACGACGAGCGGGAGATGTTCCTCTGGCTCTACGGTCGGGACCCGCGCACGGTGATCCATGGCGGAATCCGTCGTCGGCTCGCGCCGATGCTCGAGGGCGACGACGAAACGGTCGCGATGATGATCGCCTTCTCGCTGAGCCTCCCCGGGGCGATGTTCCTCTACTACGGCGACGAGATCGGGATGGGCGACCGCCTGGACCTCCCCGATCGCGACGGGGTGCGGACCCCGATGCAGTGGACCGCAGGAACGAACGGCGGATTCTCGGAGGCCACGCCCGAGCGGCTCGTGCGCCCGCTGGTGCTCGATCCCCGGTACGCCCCGGCCGCGCGGAACGTGGAAGACCAGCGCACGCGACCGGGGTCGCTCCTCTCCCAGGTCCGCCGCCTGGTCCAGGTCTACTCGGCGCATCCGTCCGAGTTCGGCCCGGACGGGATCCATTTCGTCGAACCCGGAAGCTCCACCGTGTTCGCCTTCTGGCGGGTCGGCACGGCTCGGCGCATCCTCTGCCTCTACAATTTCGGCCGAGAGCGGTCGGAGGGCACTGTCCCGCTCGACGCGGGACTCACCCTCGGACCGGACCTCCTCGCCGGGTCCGCGACCCTCTCGCGCCGTCCCGACGGGCTCGACTACGGGCTCGGGGGGCGACGGTTCGTCTGGCTCGGCTTCTCCGCATCCCCGACGGGACGGGTCGGCGGAGACTGACGGTGCTTCGGCGGACCCCCCCACTGGAGACGCCCCTCGACCCCGGTGCTCCCCTGCCGCGAAGTCACGGGGGGCTCGAGGAGGCCGGAGAGGGAGAGGATCGGCTCGAAGCGGCCGAGGCGGACGAACGGGCTCCGGTCGGGGAGACCCTCCGGCGGGAGGAATCGCCCCCCGGACGGTGCTCGCGGGCGAACGTGGCAGCCCCGACGAGCGGCGCATCCTCTCCCCACCGCGCGACCTCGACCCGCGCCCCGGCCGCGGGCGGCTGGCACCGCGCCCGGATCGCCGACTCCACCACGGGGACGAACTCGGGCATCCCCGAGATGAGCCCGCCGCCGAGGATCAGGAGCGAGGGATTGAAGGCGTTCACCACGCTGACGGCACCGTCCGCTAAGAACCGCTCGGTCTCGCGCACGAGCCGTCCGGCGAGCGGGTCCCCGGCCCGGTAGGACTGGAAGACGGTCTGGGCGCTGATCGCGGCCGCACCGCCGGCCCGGGCGAGCAACGGCGCGCCGGCGCCCGGATCGGCCCGCACCGCTTCCTGGGCCCGCTCGGCGATCGCCCACCCCCCCACGTAGGCCTCGAAGCATCCCCAGTTCGGGCAATGACAGCGTCGGCCACCGACCACGATCGTCATATGGCCCACCTCGCCGAGGGCGTAACTGCCTCCCTCGAGGAGCCGTCCCCCGACGACGGCGGAACCGCCGACCCCCGTCCCCAGGACGAGGCAGAAGAGGTCGGAAGCCCCCGCTCCCGCACCGTGCCTCCACTCGGCGACGGTCGCGGCGCGGGCGTCGTTGATCACGACCACGGGGCGGCCGAGCTCTTCGGCGACCCGTCGCGCGAGAGGAACGTCGCGCCATCCTAGGTTCGGCGCGTGCACCACCGTCCCCGTGCGGGGGTCGACCTGGGCCGCGACCGCGACGCCGATCGCGACCGGCGGCTCGCCCGTCTCCTCCAGGCAGGCGCGCGCGCTCCGCACGAGAGTGCGGACCACGCCGCCCGGACCGTCGTTCGCGTGAACATGTCGGCCGCTGTGTCGAACGATCCGCCCGTCGGGAGCGACAAGTCCGCTCACGACCTTGGTCGCGCCGAGGTCGATGCCGAGCGCGAGGCCCTCGGCCCGGGCGCCGGGCCGGCCCTCACTCTTCCGAGACCGCGCCCTGATGCTCCGACTCGGCATACTTGTGGACGACGTCGACGAACGTCGAGTGCGACCAGGTCAACGGGGTGGCGCTCTTGGGCTCTCCGCTCCCCCGGTCGATCTGCTCCGGCAGGAGGCGGGTCGGTGTCGCGTGGGACGCCGTCCACTCGAGGAGCTCTCGGCAGCGGTTGCGGTCGCCGAGGCGCAAGCGGGCCTCGGCGAGCCAGAGCGTGCAGACGATCCACGGGTTCTCCTGACCGTAGTACTGGTCCCCCTCGTATCGGGCGAGGCCCCCGATCTCGGAGCACCAGAGGCGCTGTTCGATCGCGTCGACGGTGGTCCGCGCCTTCGGGTCGGTCCACGGGAGGAAGCCGAGCTTGAGCGCGAGGAGCCCGGAGGCGTCGAGCCGCTCGTCTCGGGGCGCGACGGAGCGAACGAATCGGCCGGACGCCGGGTCCCAGAACTCGCGGAGAGCGGCGGCCCGCATCTCGGCCGCGGCCGAGCGCCAGGCGCTCGGGTCCTTCCCGATCTCGGAGGCGATGCGGCCCGCGCGTTCGAGCGCATGCACGACCGCCGCCGTTGAGTAGAGATGGATGCCCATCCGCTCCTCCCACAGGTCGAAGCTCGGTGCGGGAAGGCCCGTCGCGACATCCCGGAAGCCGACGAGGAAGTTCGCCGCGCCCTTGACCATCGGCCACAGATGCAGCAGCACGTCCGGGTCGGCCCCCCGCTTGAAGTGGTGCCAAGTCGCGGCGATCACGGTGGCGGTCTGGTCGATCTGGAGGTGCGGCGGCGGGTGCCAGGTGCTGCCGATGGCGCCGTCGGGGAAGTGCCGGTGGAAGAACGACCCGTCGGGGCTCTGGCAGCTCCGTGCGAAGTCGAGAAAGCGCGCGGAGTTATCGTAGAGTCCCGCCTCGTCCATCGCTTTCGAGACGTAGCCCCCGTCGCGCCACCAGCAGTAGTTGTACGTATCGCCCGCGGCTACGAGCGACCGGGTGTCGGGCGACGCGATGATCGCGCCGTTCGCCCCGGTCGAGTGTCGCAGGAGGAGCACGCTCATCCGGTAGACCGCCCGCCCGAGCTCGCTCAGTCCCGTCGGGGGGTTCGGCAGTCGGCGACCGACCCAGGTCTCCCAGAACGCTTCCGACTCCCGGACGAAACGGGTGTACCCGCCGTTCGTCACGTACTCGTGTACCTGGTGCGCCGCGGGCAGGCTGCGACCGGCCGCGAGGAACAGTCGGACGACCGTCTCTTCGTCGTCGCGGGTCTCGAAGTCCCACTCCATCACGCTGTCGGCCGCCCCGTGGGCGACTGGCCGGCCTTCGAGACGGCCGTCCTCCGCGTCGACGTAGGTGCCGCGCAGGCCCTTCAGGGTGTGTTCGCCGCACACGGCGCGGCTGAAGGTAGGCTCGGAGAAGAACTCGAAGAAGTAGCCGCGCTTGTAGTGGACGAGGCTCGCCGTCGCGGGGTCCACGTAGGCCGTGTCCTGGTACATCGACTCGGCGATCTGGAAGGCGTGGTAGGCGAACAAACGGAGGGGGCGGGCCGGCGCGGCGCGTACGCGGAAGACCCGGGCCACGAGGTCGTGGTTCGGGTGGACATGGTCCCGCACGGAGATCGTGATCCCATGTCCGGTCCAGACCGACTCCGGAAGATGGCCCGGCCCTTTCGGCTCCTGGTGGATCTCGTAGCCGTTCCCCCGCCGCAGCCAAGCGAACTTCGCAGCGGCGACATCGTAGAGGCCGAGGCGCGCCTCGCGCAACTGTTGGAACTGGCCGGGGAACGGATAGAACAGTTCGTTCCAATCGCCGTTCTCGTTGACGGTGAGAAGGAGTCGGCCGTTGCCGGTGAGCTGGGTGATCATCGCTCCCCTGTCCCGTGGCGGGGGTCCGAGGTCGCTGCGTCCCGCATTCGGTCGCGCGGGAGGGGGACACCGGGCGCTTTATCGGTTCGGTTGGACCGGCGAACGGGGTCGGCGTCCCACGGCGCTCACTTCAGGACGGGAACCCCGAGACGGTCGAGCGCGCGACGCCGTAGGTCCGTGAGCGCGTTCATGTAGTTCGCGTAGGCGTCGTACGGGCTCTCGTAGCTCGAGAAGTACTGGTGCACGCCGAGATCCGCGCCGTGGCCGCTCACGTACATGTAGTAGAAGTGGTCCGAGGTCAACAGCTTTCGCCAGTCCTCGAGGATCGCCGGGTCGTTCGCTTGGCGCGCCACGACTCCGACCTTCTTCGCGGCCTCGAACGCGGAGCGTTGGAGGTCGTTGCCGAGCCAAGCGCCGAGGTCGCGGTTCTGATCTGCCCAGCTCATCGTGTACGGGACGCTGAGCGGGGCGTGCGGCGTCGTGCGAATCGCCTCCTCCACCGTCGCCCACTCGAGGTGGCGGTGGTGGCGCACTTCGCGGGGGAGCGCGCTCAAGAACTCGAGGATTCCGCTGCGCGCTGGGTGGTGCTCCCCGAACGTCTCGAAATCCATGAAGAGGCCCACGACCTCGCCCGGCGTCGCGGCCAGCCAACGAGCGTACTTGTCGGCGGTGAGGGGGTGCTCGGGCCAGCTGGGCGAGGAGAACCGGAAGCCCACGTCGTCGCTGAGCGGATAGTGTCGCAGCAAGAGAAGGACGGTCGGCGCCGGGGCCGCGCAGTACGCATAGGTCGGTGCCTGGCCCTTCAGGACGCCTTCCCAACCCTCGGCGAGCATCCCGTGGAAACGCTCGGTCTCGGCGAACCGGGCGAGGTCGTCCGAATAGGCGAGCTCGGTCATTCGGAGCACGGCCGGCTCCGCGCCGAACTCGCGCCGCAGCATCGCCCGGTGCATCGCCACTTCCTCGGCGAGCTCGGGGGGCGGAACGAGGAACGCGAGCGAATGGTAGTAGGTCTCGGCGAGCAGAGCGACCCGACCGGTCGCATAGAGCGAGCGGATCCGGTCGATCACATCCGGCGCGGCGAGCCGGGCCTGCTCGAGGAAGGTCCCCGTGACCGAGAGGCTCAGGCGAAACTCCGGATGCTCGCTCAACGCGTGCGCGAGTCGGTCGAGCGCGGGGCGGTAGCACCGCTCGGAGATCCCGCGGAAGATCGCGAGGTTGCGCTCGACATCGAAGTACGAGCGGCCCGAGCCGAGGTCGAGGAAGCGGAACCGGGCGAGGCGCCACGGCTGGTGCAGGTGGAGATAGAGGACGATCTTCAGCCGGATCCCCCCGCCGTGCCGATCGCTTCGAGGTACACCCCAACGGTCTCCCGGGCCCGTTCTGGCCAGCCGGCGCGGAGCGCCTCCCAGCGACCCTGCTCGCCCATCGCGGCGCGGAGCGTCGGGTATTCGAGCAGCTCGACGATCCGGCTCGCGAATTCGTCGACGTCCCAGAAGTCCACGCGGAAGGTGGACGAACTGATCTCGGCAACGCCGCTCGTCTTGGAGATGATCGTCGGGACGCCGGCCGCCATCGCCTCGAGCGCGGCGATACCGAACGGCTCGACGACCGAGGGCAGCACGAAAACGGAGGCGCCCGAGAGCAGGATCTCGCGCTCGTCGTCGGTGACCTTGCCGAGAAACATGACGCGATCCCCGATCCCGAGGCGCGCCGAGAGCTGGACCAGGCGTGGGTACTCCGGGCCTTCGCCCGCGACCACGAACAGGGTGTCGGGGGCGACGGGGACGACGAGCGCGGCGGCCCGCAGGAACGTATCGACCCCCTTCATCGCCGCGAGGCGGCCGACGTAGAGGACCACCCGCTTCGTGGGATCGATCCGTTCGAGTCGCTCGGTCGGGCGCACCGCGTTGTAGATGACCCGGACCTTGCCCGCGTCGGCCGCGTACCGGTCGATCAGCTGGCGGCGGAGGTGCCGGCTGACCGCGATCACCCGTGCGGCCGAAGAGATGCCGAGCGTCTCCCGCTCGACGATGTGGTCCCACGGGTGGCCGAGCGATCGGTCGTACTCCGTCGAGTGGACAGTCATGACCAGCGGACGACCGAGGCGGGCCGCCAGCTCCTTGGCCCCGACGGTCCCGAACCAGTCGTGGACGTGCACGACGTCGACGGGCCCGAGGTCGTCGCGGGCCGCTACCCAACCGTTGTAACCCTCGGTGGCGTTCGCGAAGGGGCTGTCCGGGGTTCCCCCGGCCCAATAGGCCGGAGGGTACGCCGGTTCCGTGGCCACTACGCGCGAGGGCTCTCCCGGGAAGCGGAAGGTGACACCCTCCACGGGGGTGAACGGTCCGCTGAAGGGGGAAAGGAACGTGATCCGGTGTCCGAGGCGAGTCAGCTCGCGGGCGATCTCGTAGCAGTGGACCCCGAGCCCTCCCGTGTGATGCGGAGGCCACTCCCAGCCGACCATCACGATGTGGAGCGGCCGTACAGGTCGCTCCACAT
>DAIDCO010000047.1 GCA_027309555.1 bacterium | reverse complement strand
GACGGGGGCGGTCGTGGGGGGCGACCAGGTACGGTCGACAGTCGAGCGCGTCGCCCCCGAGCTCGACGGCCGGGCCGGGGTAGTCCGAAGCGTCCTGGCAAGTTTCGCCGTCGCGGTCGAGCGGGCCGGAATGCACCGACTCCTCTGCGGCCAAGGCGCCGACGAGCTGTTTCTCGGGTACGCCCACTTTCGGGGGCTCGACCCCGTCGACGCGGCTCGGCGCTCGGAAGACGACCTCGCTCGACTGGGCGAGCAGGACTGGCCCCGCTCCTGCGCGATCGCGACGCGGCTCGGGTCGACGGTGTTCGCGCCGTTCCTCGACCCGCGGTTCGTCGCCGCGGCGCGGGCCGTCCCCATCGCGGCGCGCCTCCCGAACCCGGAGCCGAAGGCGTTCCTTCGGAGCTGGGCGCGCCACCGGGGGGTTCCCCCCCGTCTTGCCGGCCGCCCGAAGCGTGCGCTCCAGTACGGCAGCGGCATCGACCGCCTCCTCGGGCGAGAAAGGGCGAAGGCCCACTAGGTCGCACTGACCCGCGTCCCGGCCTCCCCCGCGACCGCGCGAGCGAGCGACGGGATGTCGGTGATCAGAAACCGCCGTCCCCCGGCCCGGAGGAACTCGAGACCGGACTCGACCTTGGGTCCCATGCTCCCGCTGGCGAACTCCCCCCGCGACTGGTGACGGGCGAGTTCGGCGGCCGTGACCGCACCGAGCCAGCGTTCGCCCGGCTTCCCAAAACCCACGGCCGCCCCCGGTACGTCGGTGACGATCGCAAGGGTGTCGAGGCCGAGCTCCCGGGCGACCAAGGAGGCGCCCCGGTCCTTGTCGATCACGGCTTCGACCCCTTCGTAGCCTCCGTCGCGCCGACGGACCACCGGGATACCGCCGCCCCCCGAGACCACCGGGACCCAGCGATCGCCCAGGCCGGCCTCCAGGAGCTGTCGCACCGCGGGACCCTCGAGCCAGCGGACCGGACGGGGGGACGGGACGAGCCGTCGCCACCCGCCGCGCGCCCCGTCGTACTCCATCACCCAACCGTACTGCTTGCGCAGCACCCGCGCCTCTCCCTCCGGGTAGTAGCGCCCCACGGGTTTCGAAGGGTGGGCGAACGCCGGATCGTTCCGGTCGACCTCGGTACGACTGATCACGGTGAGCACCGAGCGCGCGACCTTCGCCCGGGCGAGCGCCGGCGTGAGCTCCGTTTGGATGAGGTATCCGATCTGGCCCTGCGTTTCCGCGCCCAGGACGTCCATGGGGCGGGCGGGTACCTCGCGGGTCGAGATCTCGTTCTGGCGGAGCAGCGCGCCCACTTGCGGACCGTTCCCGTGCGAGAGCACGAGCTCGTGTCCTTCGGAGGCGATCTCGGCGAGGACACCGACCGTAGCCCGCATCTGGGCCCGGGACTCTTCCCAAGAGCCGAGCCCGCCGGCCCGCTGGAGCGCGTTGCCCCCGAGCGCCACCAGGATGCCGGTCATCGACCGATGGCGGCTTCCATCCCCACGGTCCTTGAATAGCTCGCGCGTCCACTTCGGGTTCCCCGCCTTCGGGCTGGGGGGCCGCCCCCGCGCGAACGGCTATATAGCCGCCCTCGGCTCACCGGCCGTGACGGACGACGCGGCCTCGCTCTTCTGTCCGCTCGAGTTCCGATACGGTCGGGAATCGGTCCGGGCGCTCTTCTCGAGAGGTTCGCGTCTCGCCCGCGTGCTGTCGGTCGAAGCCGCGCTCGCGGCGGCCGAATCCGAGCTCGGCATGGTCCCGCGCGACGCCGCCGAGACGATCGCGAGCGTCGCTAACCTCGACCACGTCTCCGTCGGTCGCGTCGACGAGCTCGAGCGCTCGCTCCGGCACGACGTCATGGCGATGAGCCGGGCGCTCGCGGAGGCGGCGGGACCGGCCGGCCGCTGGGTCCACTTCGGCGCCACAAGCGCCGACATCACCGACACCGCGCTGGCCCTCGAGCTGAAGGAGGCGGTCGGGATCCTCCGAGACGACCTCACCGACCTCATCCGCGCCCTCGCGAGCCTGGCCCGGCGCCACCGTGCGACAGCCGAGATCGGACGGACCCACGGCCAGCACGGCGTACCGATCAGCTTCGGGTACAAGATCGCGGTGGCCGCTGCCGAGGTCCTCCGCCACCGCCGCCGGATGGACGAACTGCTCCCGCGCCTCGCCGTCGGTAAGATGGCCGGGGCCGTCGGGACCGGGGCCGGGTTCGGTCCCCACGCCGCCGCGGTCGAGGCGGGGGTGATGCGTCGACTCGGAATCTCCGCGGACGAGGCCCCGACCCAGATCGTCGGACGAGACCGCATCGCCGAGTTCACGAACCTCTTGGCGCTCATCGCCGGGACGGCCGAGCGGCTCGCGACGGAAGTGCGCAACCTGCAACGGACCGAGATCGCCGAAGTCGCCGAGCCGTTCGACGAGGCGCACCAGGTCGGCAGCTCGACGATGGCCCAGAAGCGGAACCCGATGCTTTCGGAGAACGTCACGAGCCTCGCCCGGCTGGTCCGGGCGTTCGCCCTTCCCCCGCTCGAGAACATGGTCCAGTGGCACGAGCGCGACCTCGCGAACTCGGCGAACGAGCGGATCGTCCTGCCGCACGCGATCCTGCTGACGGACGACCTTCTCGGTAAGCTGGTCGAGGTGTACCGGGGCTTGACGGTCGACTCCGCCCGGATGGCCGCCGAGATCGACCGCTCGGGCGGGGCGGCGATGGCCGAGAGCCTCTTGCTCGCGCTCACTTCGAGGGGGCTCGCCCGTGCGGAGGCCCACGAACGGTTGCGGACGCTGACCCGCGGGGGAGCGGGCTCCCTCGCCGAGCGGGCGCGCACCGACCCGACGATCCAGGCCCACCTCAGCCCCGAAGAGGTCGTCGCCCTCCTCGACCCGGCCACCTACGTCCGGGCCGCGGCCGAGAAGACCGACCGGATCCTCGCTGCGATCGACCCGGAACTCCGCCGATGATCCCCGGGGGAGGGGAGTGGACAGCGACCCTGACCGTGCGTTCGACCGGGCCCGAGTTCGCCGGCTGGCTCGAGCAGGCGCTCCGCCCCGAGGCAAGCCGCGAGGTTCCCCGCGCGCGGGCCGAGATCCGCCGCACGGAAGGGGGAGTCGTCGAGGTCGCGATCGTCGCGCGGGACGTCGGCGCGCTCCGCGCCGCGCTGAACACCTATCTCGGCTGGATCCACCTGTCGGTCGCGACGGTTCGCGCGGCCCGTCCGGAACTCTCGTCGGAGTCGCCCGAGCCCTGACCCCCGAAGCGCTTATCTTCAGGGCCGAGTCCGACGGTCGTGGCGCTACCGGCGAAGCTCCAGAACGACATCAAGCAGTTCCAGCGGCTCCAGCAGGAGCTCGGCGCGATCCAGCAACAGCGCCTCCAGATCGAGCTCAAGGTCCGCGAGGTGAGCCACACCCTCGAGGAGCTCAAGACCGTCCCCGAAGAGGCGGTGGTGTACCGTCCGATCGGTGCGCTCTTGGTGAAGGCGAAGGGCCGCGCCGAGGTCGTCGACCTCCTCACCGAAGAGAAGGAGACCGCGGAGGTCCGTCTCAAAGCAGCCGAACGCCAAGAGAACCACCTCAAGGAGCGCTACACCTCCATGCAGCAGGAGTTGACCCAAGCGCTCCAGGCCGCCGGGATCCAGCCGTCGTCGGGGGCTCCCGAAGGCGGCCCGTAGGCTCGGTGCCCTCCCCGCGTCAGGTCGAGCGGCGGACCAGTTTATCCGCGACCTCGCGAAGGAGCGGCTTCGCGCCGGCGCGGATCGTTCGGCTCGACCCGAGCCGCCGGAGCGCGCGCTCGGTCAGATCGGCGATGCGGCGTTCCGAATACTCGAGGCTCCCCGTCGCACGAATCACTTCGCGCGCTCGGTCGACGTCCTCGGGGGTCGCCCCCGGGTTCCCGAGCACGCGCCCGAGTCGGCTGCGGTCGGCATCGTGGCCTTCCTGCCACGCTCGCACGACCAAGAGGGTCCGCTTCCCCTCGACGAGGTCGTTCGCGCTCTTCCCCGAGGCTTCGGCGTCGAACCCCGCGCCGAGCACGTCGTCCCGCAGCTGAAAAGCGATCCCGAGGTCAGTGCCGATCGCCTCGAGGTCGACGAGGCGGGTCGCGGGGGTTCCGCCGAGGAGCGAACCGATCTTGAGGGGCGCTACGACGGTGTAGATCGCCGACTTGAGCCGGTGGACCGCGAGCACGTCCTCCTCCGTCACCGTTCCGGGAGGGAGCGTGCCGTTGCGGATGTCGAGGAGTTGGCCGTACGCGGTGAGTCGGGTCATGCGCGCGTACTCGGCCACCGCGGCGAGCCGGGCCGCGGGGGTGGCGCGCGTGGCGAGTATCGATTCGATGACGAACGGCTCCTCGAGGTCCCCCAGTGTGATCCCCATCCCGACTCCGTACTCGTCGCTCGACCCCTCGCGTTGTTCGGTCGCATGCACCGTCGCGAGGGCCCGGTGGACGGTCGGTCCGCCCCGGCGCGTCTCCGCGTGGTCGATGATGTCGTCGTGGATCAACATCCAGCTCTGGAAGTGCTCGAGCGCGGCCGCGGCAGGAAGGGCGGGGCGCGGGTCCTTCCCCGTCGCGAGATGGTAGCCCGCAAGGACCAGGATGGCGCGGAAGCGCTTGCCGCCCCGCAGGGTGAATTCCTCGTTTACGTTCAGGTAGGGGCGGACGGTTCGCGGGGAGCGGGCTCGTTCTCGTCGGTACGAGGCGCGGAGTTCTCGCTCGAGCGGGGGGAGGAACCGAAAGAGGGCGTCGAGGTCCACGGCGGCTGCCGTTGGACGACCATCGTATTTAACACACCCGTCCTTGCCGGGTCAGTGGCGTCCACACTCTTCGTCGAACTCGCGAACGCCCTGGTCGAGGCGATGGGCCAGCGTCTCGATGCCGCGAAGCCGATCCCCGAAGGCCTGGTGCTGCGCACGGGGGACGGCTTCCTCTACGCCTTCCTCGAGGATCCGGCGCGGGTCTCCCTGGAGACGATCCGCCACCTGTTCGACGAGGGGAACGGTCTTCCGGTCCACCTGGTCGTCCTGACCCCGGGCCACCTTCCGCTCGCGATCTCGCAGGACGTGGTGCGCCGCGGTGGCACGCTCGTTGAGGGCGCCCGGTTCGTCGAGCTGGCCCGCCAGCTAGACCTCGAGACCTACCTCGGCGAGGAGCCGCGCGCCCCCCCGCGCGAGTCGCGTCGACTCCTCCCCAGCGCCCACCAGCTCGACGGGGTCCTCCAGCGGGCGCGGACCTGGCTCGACTGGGGCGTGCCCGCGCTCGCCCTCCGCTTCTACCGGCAGGCGAGCGAGCTGAAACCGGGATTCCTCCCCGCCCGTACCGGGATCGGCCGAGCGCTCCTCGCCCTCGGGCTCATCTCGGACGCCGACCGCACGTTCGACGAGGTGCTCGCCGTCCGACCGGACGACCTCGAAGCTCGGCTCGGCAAAGCCGCGGTGCTCGGCGCGAAAGCGCAACCGCACCAGGAGATCGACATGTACCGTGCGCTCCTCGCCGAGGACGAGGCGCGCACCGAGGTTCGGGCGCACCTCGTTGCGGCGCTGATCGACCTCGGCGACTGGATCGGGGCCCGCGCCGAGATCGAGGCGCTCCTCTCCCGAACGCCCGAGGACCCCCAGCTGAGATTCCTGCACGCGGTCGCCCTCTCCCACACGGGTCCCCAGGACCTCGCGGAGGAGGAGCGGACCGAGGCACGACGTCTCGGCCTGTCGTATGACCGCGAAGCAGCCCTCTGCCGCCATTTGGGACTCCCGGCCCCTCCCCGAACGGAAGCGCCGACCGTGCACCCTTCCCGCCCGGCGCCGGCCGCTCCCGAGGTCCCCGCGGCGGTGGTCCCAACGGCCACCGCCGCTGCGCGCACCGAGCCGATGGCGAAGAAAAGGACTGCTCGCCGATCGCCCCGACGCGCTGGCCCGGGTCGACGGCCCGCCGCGCCCCGTCGGGTCGCGACCCGAAAAGGTAAGTAAGCGCGCTCCGACTCGCGGACTTCCCGACGGCGAGTGAACTGGCATCATGCGGGTCGTCTCGGTCCTGCCCAGCGCGACGGAAATAGTCTACGCCCTCGGCCACGGGGGCGACCTCGTCGGTCGCAGCGCCGAATGCGACTACCCGGCCGCGGCGGCGCGCCTCCCGGTCGTGATGCGACCGCGGACCTGGGACGCCGACCGGCCGTCGCGGGAGATCGACGCGCGGGTACGATCGACGCGCTCGCGAGGGGAGAGCCTCTACGAGCTCGACCTCGACCAGCTGCGCGCGCTCCGCCCGGAGCTCCTGCTCACCCAAGACCTCTGCGGGGTCTGCTCCGTCACCGACGAAGAGGTCCGCGAGGCCTGCCGAATCGCCGGAGTGACCCCCCGGGTCCGCTCGCTCTCGCCGCGTCGGCTCTCGGAGGTCTGGTCGTCGATCGGCGAGGTGGCGCGGGCGCTCGGAGACCCCCGCTCCGCTGCAGCGCTACTGGAGGAACTTCGGCCGATCGTGGACGAGGCTCCGCCCGCACCGACTCGGCCGCGTGTTGCCGTCGTCGAGTGGCTCGACCCTCCGATCCTCGCCGGTCTCTGGGCGCCCGACATCGTCGCCGCAGGTGGAGGAGCCTCCCTCGGACCTGCGCCGGGCGAGACCGCGGTGCGCACCACCTGGGAGGAGCTCGCGCGCGCTCCGGTCGACCTCCTGCTCCTGAGCCCCTGCAGCTTCACCGTGGATCGCACCCTTCGGGAGCTCGAAGACCCGGCGCTCCGACGGTGCGTCGACCGGCTCACACCGCGGCTTGGGACCTTCATCGCGGACGAGGCGTACTTTAGCCGGCCCGGTCCGCGGCTGGCGTGGGGAGTCCGTCTCGTTCGAACGCTCCTCACCGGTACGCTGAAGGACCTGCCCCTGCCGGTCCGGCCCCTCCGCAGCCCCCGACCGGAGGCGGCCGCATGACCTCGGGGCCCAACTACTACTACACCTGGACGACCGCGCAGCCGGCGACGCCGCGGATATCGACCTCGCGGAAAGAGCTCGCGCACCTCTCGATCGCGTTCGCGGTCCTGACGGCCGACCTCGTCATCCTCCTGGGAGGGGGAGGCCTACTCCTGCACGGTTCGGGCGGCCTCCTCGCGAACCTCTCGATCTCGGTCGTCCTGGCCTCCGCGGCGGCGGCGCTCACCGGATTCCTGTTCCACGAGCTCGCGCACAAGGTCTACGCCCAACGTCACGGGTTCTGGGCGGAGTTCCGAATGTCCCCGTTCGGCCTCGTCTTCTCGATGGTCTCCTCCCTGACCGGATTCCTATGGGCCGCTCCCGGCGCGACGATCGTGAGCGGCATGCCCGACCACGACCTCGAGAACTGGGGGCGGACGAGCCTCGCGGGCCCGGTGACCAACGCGGTCTTCGGCGTGGCGTTCTACCTGGGGGCGATCGCCACGTTCGCGGCGAACTCCGTCTACTATCCATGGTTCATTCTCCTGGCTTGGTTCAACGGCTGGTTCGCGACGTTCAACCTCCTGCCGTTCGGACCCCTCGATGGCGCGAAGGTGCTGCGGTGGAGCAAGGCGGTCTGGGTCACCGCGATCGTGGCGATCGGGGCGTTCACGGCCGTGGCGATGCTCGTCCTTTATGGGGTCACGAATCCGTTCCTCGCTCGCTAGGGGTGTCGATCTGCTTGACCCGACCGTCCGTTCGCGAGCTCGGCGCCGGCCGCCAGCTCCTCGACCTCGATTTTCGCGACACCGAAGGGCTGGTCGCGGCCTACCTGCTGCCCGAGGAGGACGGCTGGACCCTCATCGAGACCGGACCGTCCACCTGCCGCGAAGCGCTCCTCGCCGCGGTCGACCGCGCCGGGGTGGCTCCCTCGGAGGTTCGGCACGTCTTCGTCACGCACATCCATCTCGACCACGCGGGAGGGATGGGCGCGGTCGTCGAGGCGTTCCCCCGGGCCACTTTCTTCGCCCACGAGCTCGGCGTGCCGCACCTCGTCGACCCGACCCGCCTCATCGCGAGCGCGCGGCGGGCTTGGGGAGCCGCCGCCGACCCCCTCTGGGGAACGATCCGACCGGTGCCGGAGCCCCGCATCATGCCCTTGCGGGGCGGGGAGCGATTCCCGCTGCGCGGCGGGGAGCTTTCCGTCCTCGCCACCCCGGGGCATGCGAAGCATCACCTCGCGTTCTTCGACTCGGGGATCCGCGGCGTCTTCACGGGGGACGGCGCGGGCGTGAGACTCGAGCGGAGCTCCCACCTACGCCCCGCGGTCCCCCCGCCGGACCTCGACCTCGACCAGTTGTTCTCGAGCCTCGAGGCGATGCGGCGCACCGACCCGCGCCTCGTGCTCTTCAGCCACTTCGGACCGAGCCCCGACGGCGCCGCCGACCTCACGCGATATCGGACCGTGGTCGAGGAGTGGCGGGACGTTGCCCTCGCGGCGGCCCGCGAACGGGCCGACGCGGAGTTCGTGGCCGCCCGCCTGAAGGCGTTCGATGAATCTGGGGCGGGCCGCGACGTACCCCCGAACGACCGGGAATCGCTCGTCTCGGGCTATGAGCTCGCCGCCCAGGGCTTCCTCCGATACTTCGAGACCCACGGGTTGATCGGGCGGTGAGCGTTCCGGGCCAGCTCGACCGAAAGGGGCGCCGCCAAGCCGCGGCCACCCTGCTCCTTGCGCGGATCGTCTACGCCTTCAACTGGTACAACGTCGGTGCCGTACTTCCCGCGATCGGTCTCCACCTCGGCGCCTCGACGTTCCAGCTCGGTCTGGTTCTCGGCGCCTTCCTGCTCGGGGCCGGTCTCTTCCAGGTCCCCGCGGGGCTTGCGGCCCTGCGATGGGGAAACCGCACGGTCTCGCTGTTCGCGCTGCTCCTGATGGGCTCGTTCTCGCTCGCTTCGGCGTTCGCCCCCAGTTGGGAGCTCCTCGCCGTTTGTCGCTTCGGCGCCGGCGCGGGAGCCGCCTTCTTCTTCGCGCCCGCGCTCGGCCTCGTGACCTCGTACTATCCCGCCGGCGCCCGGGGGCCGATCATCGGCCTGTACAACGCGGGGTTCAGCATCGGATCCGGCGCCGGGCTTTTCGGGGGAGCTCTCGTGGGCGCGGTCTACGGCTGGCCGTTCGCGCTCGCGATCGGCGGAGTCGTACTGCTCGCGATGGCCGCGGTGGCACCGTTCGGCCTGCCGCGGGTCAGCTCCCCGCCGCCGCGGCGCCCGCTCCGCCAGCTCTGGGATGCCGCCACGCCGATCTTTGCATCGCGCTCCATCTGGGCCCTGTCCATCGCGACTTCCGGGCTGTGGGCGGCGTTCTACGTCGCGGCGAATTACTTCACCGACTTCGCGGACGCGCTGCACCCGGACTGGTCGATCGCGCTCGCGGCCGGGATCCCGACGATCATGATCCTCTTCGAGGTGCCCGGGGGACCGATCGGGGGGTGGCTCGGCGAGCGTGCGACGCAGATGCGCCGCGTTCTCCTCCTCTGGGGCTCGGTCTCGGGCGTCGGGGTGCTCCTGATCCCGTTCCTGCCGCTCGGGGGGCTCATCGTACTCTTCGGATTCCTTGGATTCGCCGATGGAGTGGTCTTCGCGGTCCTGTACCTCATCCCTTCCTACCTACCCGAGTCGCACGGGGAGAGCCTTGCACTCGGGCTCGCCTTCGTGAACTCGATCCAGATCTTTCTCGGGAGCGCCCTCGCGATCCTCTTCGGCTACCTGGCAGGAGAGGTCGGCTACGCAGCCGCGTGGTGGTTCGCGGCGGTGATCGCGCTCTCCCCGCTGCCGCTGCTCCTCTGGGTCAGCGGCCGCGGCGGGGATGCCGGCGGGTTCGTTCGACCCCGTCCGAAAGGTCCGCGCGGGGCGCGGTTCCCGGATCGACCAGCGTGACGAGGTTCGTCGGTCGCCCCTCCACCGGATAGCCCGCCGTCAGGACGACCGGGCCCCGGGTCCCGACCTTCGCCCGGGCGACCAGCTCCGCGGCGAGGGTCCTCAGTTCGACGAGATCGCGATGGTGCGGCGCCGGCAGCGACGTGACGCCGCCGACGAGGGCAAGTCGACGTCGGGTCGCCACCGAGCTCGACAGCGCCACGACGGGGCAGGCGGGGCGAAGTCGCGCCACCAATCGCGCGGTGCGCCCCGAATGGGTCGGCGTCACGATCGCGCGGGCTCCGACCCCCTCGGCGAGGCGCACGGCGGCTGCGGCGACGGCCCGGTCGCTCTCGGGGAGGGCGGTCGCCTCGGCGTCCCGCAGGCGGCGGGCGTCGAACGAACCCTCCGTGGCGCGCGCGATGCGGTCAAGCCACTGGACGGACTCGACGGGATACCTCCCGACCGCGCTCTCCTCGCTCAGCATGACGGCGTCCGCGCCGTCGAGCACCGCGTTCGCCACGTCGGTCGCCTCGGCACGCGTCGGCCGGGGCGATGTCATCATGCTGAGGAGCATCTGGGTCGCCACGATCACGAACTTTCCCGCCTCGTTCGCTCGGCGAACGAGCTGCTTTTGCTCGAGCGCGAGCCGTTCGAGCGGCACCTCGATGCCGAGGTCACCGCGGGCCACCATGATACCGTCGGCGGCGGCCAGGATGCCGTCGATCGCGCTGAGCGCCTCGGCCCGCTCAATCTTCGCGATGAGGCCGACGGTGCGGCCGCGCGTCCGCCGGTCGAGCCACCGCCGGGCCTCGACGAGGTCCCGCGCGTCCCGGACGAACGAGAGGGCGAGGTAGTCGATCCCTTCCTCGAGCCCGAGCGCAGCATCGTGTCGGTCCCGGGCCGCGAAGACGGAAGTGCGCAGGTGGGCCCGCGGAAGGAAGAGGCCGGCGTGCGCACCGACGGTCCCCCCCACCACGACCGTCGTCGTGATCGCATGCGCTCCCGCCCGGCGCACGACGAGCGTGAGGCTCCCGTCGCCGAGGAGGACGGGATCGCCCGGCCGCGCGCTCCCCGCGAACGACGGCAGTTCGACGCCGACCCGGTGCGCATCGCCCGGCTCCGCGCGATCATCGAGCGTCCACTCCGCGCCGGGCGCAAGCAGGGCCGACCCGCCGACGAGTTCGCCGATGCGGATCTTGGGGCCTTGCACGTCCCCGACTATCGCGACCTCACGGCCGGCGCGACCGGCCGCCGCGCGGACCCGCCGGAGTATCGTGCGGTGCTCGTCGTCCGAACCATGGGAGAAGTTGAGGCGGAACGCATCGGTCCCGGCCTCGAGAAGGGCTCGGAGCCGCTCGGGGCGGTCGCTCGCCGGCCCGACGGTCGCGAGGATCTTCGTTCGGCGCATGGACGGGGATGGCGCGCATCCTCTAATAGGGGGACGGGCGGCGGGGAGTTTTTAGGAGCGGGCTCCGTGCGGCGCGTATAGCCCCGTGGTGTAGTGGCCAAGCATGCTGGCCTTTGGAGCCGGCGACAGCGGTTCGAATCCGCTCGGGGCTATGGTCCGAGTCCGACCGAGCGATGATTCGGGAAGCGGAGAAGGGTCCGGGAATCCCGTTCGACCAGGTGTACGAGGAGCACGATCGTCGGAGGAGCTAGCGCTTGCCTGTCGTGGACATGAGCCACGAGGCGAGACGCCCGTTCTTGTCCTTGCCGCCGGAGATTGCGTTCTAGTTCATGGCACTCGCTCACCGTCTGAGAGAGAACCCCCACCGACCCCCGCCGTGGTGCGAAGAGAAATCGATCGGCCGAGGGGGAGGGAAGGAGGTCTCTCGGGCTAGAGTGGGGGAGTGTCGTGCGACGTACGTGTCCGACGGGGCCACGATCCGCTCCCCACGATTCCGACGGCGGAGCGATATTGGCTACTCCGCACGGCCAAAGTCCTAGCAATGGGCCGCTCGCTTCCTTCCCGCGACGCAGGTCCTCCTCTCTCCCGGCCCTTCCGTCGCTGAGTGGTCCGTGAGGGCGCGTCGGAACGGCTACGATCGGTCTCGCGTCGTCGCAGGCACGGCCAACCTCTCACCTGACACTTCCGGATTCGCGCGCTTTCGGTCGTCGCGAGCCGACCTGCCGGGGCTCGGTTTCCCCGAATCTCACGCAACTTGGTTTGGTTACCGATCTGAAGTTCCAGCCGAGCAGGGGGCTCAACACGAGTAATTACTCGTCGGTTACTTCGAACGAGGGTCCTGGATCCGGCCGACCTCGTGATCCCATTCGATCCAATCGTAGACCGGTGCTTCGACGTCGATCTGCCAGAGTAGGGCATTGAGTTCGCCTCGATGCTGGAGCTCCTCTTCCACCAGATGCCACAACGCCTCCCGTATCGGAATGTGACAGTCGTGGCTAGACCCCTTGCCCTTCTCCCTGAAGACGGTACGAGAGAGGTCGGCCTCGGTCATCTCCTTCATGACCCTTCGGATCTGGGTCTGAATATACGCCTCGTCCTTCCTCAGAACTTCGATGGAGGGCGGGGCGGCGGGCTCCCCATCCTGCGGCGGAAACTCAAACTTCGCGATGCCTTTCATCCAGAAGTAGAGGGCGCCCTGAGAGTGGGCGAATATGTCGAGCAGCGAGGGGTACGAGGCACCCCGATCCCGGGTCAGTTCCGCAGCGGGTAGCTTCGCGAGCGTCTCGATGTAGCCTCGGCGGGCGTCGGCGAAGTAGTCGAACCACGCACGAATCGACTCGAGCTCCGAGACCATCGATACTCCGAGCGAAGGATCGCTGCCTACGCCGATCCCTTGATCAACGCCCCGAACGACTGCTTGCGCTTGATCCTGCCGTGCTCCACCTCGAAGACGTCGACGTATCGGACCGAGAGAGAGCTTCCATCCTTCTTGGTCACGTGCACCGTTCCTTCGGCAACCACGACGTTGTTCTCCTCGGTAAGCCGATGAAGTTCGTTCCGGAGCTTGTCGTCTCCGTAATTCTTGATGTGGGCGTCCTTCCCTCGGGTAATTGCCCCCGAGGCAGGTACCCCGTCGCCCCACTCTACCCATTCCACATCGTCGGCCAGTAATGAGCCGAGCTTCGACTTGTCGGTGGCGGCCAAGTAGGTCTCGATGACCTTCTTGTTTGGGCTCAATCCTGCCATGGCCACCAGCACTGCCGGCCTTCGTCATATAAGCACCGTTGGCCCGATGCCATGAGCATCGGAACGACCAGGATCGGCGAGCGTATTGCGGGGAAATCGGGCAAACCCCCACGGGCCGGAGTGACCCCCCACCGCCTATCCCTCCCGCCATCGCTCGCCGGAGGAGGGACCCCAACGGAAGGGACAGCTGATCGGTGACGGCGGATCCCAACCGAACAGAAACGCCAACGAATCCACTTGGGGCCATTCAAGTGCGAAATCCCCAACCCCGTCCACTATCGCACCCCGGCCGATCGGCCACCGCGACCCGGTACGACTCCCGGCCTTCCTCGAGTTCCGCAGGAACTCCGGATCCGCGTCGATGTCAAGACGCGCGCGCGGGGCGCATCGGGGCCTCCGGGCTAGACCATAGAGAACGAGTGCGCGATGGTCGGCTCGATTCTCAGGGCTTGTGTCCCTTGCGGCGCATGTCGCTCAGGAACTTGTGGAGTTCGTGCTCCGTGTTTATCTCGTGAACGCCCAGTATCGACACTCCGATCTTCGCAGCTTCGAATATGGTGAAGGGCGGTCCGGTGGTGGCCCCCCCTTCGACGATCATGTAACCGCGATTGGTTCCCAGAAAGTGCTCAAAGTCGAGGGCCGTGCCGTCCTTGAGATGGTCCTTGACGAACTGATGTCTTGCCTCTTCCTTTCCGTCGGCGACGTCCGGCACCAGCCAGTCGATGAAGAATCGCGCCATGATACCCGTACCCGTGCCGCGTCCATAAACGTATGGAATGCTGCCGGCGGTACGTCGTCAGGATGACCTCGATCCGCTGCCTCAGGGAATCTACCGGGAACCCCCCTTCCCCGGCGGAAGTTGATCGTGTCTTCCTGCTCGGACTCGATTCGGTGCTCCGCTGCTTCTCAGCGCCTTGCGGTCAAGCCGGGCGTGCTCCGAGCTCGGTTCCCGACATGGATCGACCGCTTTTTCGTCGATAAGAGCGCTTGGCTCGCCCACGCACCGTCACGATCTAGACCCTCCCCGGACCCTCGACGTTCGTCCGGAGGCGGGGTTCTCCGTCCTACCGCAGAGATCCTTCCGAGGTTGAGTCGATTCGCAGGCACGGGCTCGTTGCAGGCCTATCCAATTCCTCTAGCAATTTCAGGGAATCCACTCGCGGCTACGTCCCCCGTCGTGAGCCGTGATGGACGACCGCCCGCCGGCGGATCGGGTCGGATGCCGAACCGGGGCAGAACAAGAATTCAATTATTGCGCCCCCGTGGAGTCCGCCGCGGGGAGGATGCAGTTGGCCGATAGGGATACCGAGGCGACGCGAGAAGCGCTCTTCCGGCTGGTCAGTGGATACCGCATGACCCAAGCCCTGTACGTGACGGCGAAGCTGGGGATCGCCGACCGGCTCGTCGGCGGGCCCAAAGATGCCGATACGCTGGCCCGGGAGGTGGGGGTCCACCCCGATCGACTCTTCCGGGTCCTGCGATCCCTCGTTTCTCATGGTGTGCTCTCGCTAGACGGGCAGCAGCGTTTCGGATTGACCCCGGTCGGCGAATACCTTCGCACGGAAGTGCCCGGCTCGCTCCATGCCTTCGCGATCTTTTCCGGCGAGGAACCGTACCGGGCGTTCGGAGAGATTCTGCATACGGTACGGACGGGCGAGACCGCCTTCGAGCATGCGTACGGGATGGGCCACTTTGAGTATCTCGCTCAGCACCCCGAAGCGAGCGCGGTGTTCCAGCGTACGATGGCCGGGTCGATCGGGGCCCTCGGGAATCCGCTCGAGGGCTTCGAGTTTCACGACCGACACACTCTGGTCGACGTCGGAGGGGGTCATGGTGCCCTGCTCGCCGCGGTGCTCCGAGACCATCGAGAGCTTCGGGGGATTCTCTTCGACGTGCCGTCCGCGGTGCGAGAGGCGCCCGTGTTTCTCGAGTCGTCCGGAGTGAGGGACCGTTGCGAGATTCGGACCGGCTCCGCGTTCGAGGTAGTTCCCTCCGGTGGGGACGTGTACGTGATGTCCCGAGTCCTCCACGACTGGCCGGACGAGAAGGCGCTGGTCCTGCTCCGCAACTGCCGGAAGGCCGTTCCCGACGGCGGCGTTCTCCTCCTCCGGGAAGCGATCCTCGCGGAGGGATCCGTTCCCCCAGCTCGGGCTCAGCTCGATCTCATAATGATGGCCATGACGGGGGGACGCGAACGTACGGAGCGGGAGTGGGGCGCGCTCTTGGGCCGGGCTGGGTTCGCTCTGCAACGAACCTGGACGAACCGCACGGGCCCAGATCTCCTCGAGGCAATTCCGGACCGAGCCGGGAGCGATCCCTGAGCCCGCACGCTGGAAAGAGGGGAACGGCGAGTTTCGATGCGGCGCGCTTTCGCAAGTCCGCCCCCGAGATATTGAGGTTCGCTTGGCGCGGCCGGAAGGAGGTAGGTGACCAAGCCGTCGGAAGGGCCCCGAGTACGTGCACGCTCGTTGAAGGAGCGCCCGGTCACGCGCGGGCAAGTCCGCTCGGGGCCGTGCGATTGCGTCTCCTCTTTTCCCCGGGGCGGCACGGCCTCTAAACCGCGCCCGACGCTTGATAGCGCTAGGGAAGGCGGGCGCCGCACTGGCCGCAAAACTTGACCGAAGCACCCGCCTCCTGCCCGCACGCCGGGCAGGACCGCTTGGTGGTCAGCGGTGCGCCGCAGCCGTGGCAAAATTTCCCGCTGGCGGGGTTCGTGGCATGGCATGCGGAACAAACGACGGTCCCCGTCGGAGAGGACGGGGCGCTCCCGTCGACCCTCGGGTCGGCCGCGGCGGAAGGTGCGGAGGCGAGGCCCGGCCGACCGACGGACCCCGAACCCGAGGGTCGGTGGCGCATCGCCTCCTCCATCCTCGCCTGCATCATGGCGCGGACTTCGGGCGGCATCTGGGCGAACGGGTCGGTTCCTCCGCGGGCGCTCAGAATCCCGACGGGGCTCGAGCCGAGGTACTCGAGTCGAACACTCCCCGCGGAAAGCCCCGACGACTCGAGCGCAGTGCGGATCGTTCCCTCGACGAGGGCCGGGTCGCTGGACAGGGAACGGCCCTCGTGCGACTGGACCGCCAGCTTCAGTTCCGGCGTAACGACCGACGAGAGAAGGCGGTCGGGAGGGAGTGCTTCGGAGTAGCTCTTCCCCGTCGGGGACTCGACGAACCGACCGGGGTCCGAGAGCGAGAACCGGACCCGCGCGGTCACGAACATCGGCTCGGCGCTCTTCGTCCGCCCGGAGAAACTGACCGCACCCTCCTGCTCCCTCGTGGAGAAGAATACGACCGAAGACTCGAGTATGCCTCGGGAAG
>DAIDCO010000046.1 GCA_027309555.1 bacterium | reverse complement strand
GCGTCGGGGACGGTGAGCGGGCGCATAGGACCTCGAAGGTCCCATACACTCGCAATTATTTATGACGCTCTGTTTAGTCCGGCCCGCTCACGCGGGCGCGGCAACGTCCGGCACGGCCGTGAGCTCGCGCGCGGAGCCGGGAAGGAACCGACCGGCTTCCGACCGGCCGAGCAAGTAGACCTTCGATTCGGGCGACTCGTCGAGCCAGAGATACCCGGTACGCTCGGCGAGACGCCGAGCGAACGTTCCGATCTCCTCGTGCGACGGGACGTGGTCGCGACCGAGTCGCTGGCGCGATTTCCCCATGTAGACGTAGCCCTTCGGTTCGATGAAATCCGGTCGGGCCAACAGGTCGAGTTCGGCGTACGCACCGACCCAGCCGAGGTTCCAACCCTTCACGAGGGTGTGGCGCACGACCCGCCGGGTCTTCAGGCCCCGCACGATCTCGAGGGACTCGCCGAGCCGGTCCCACGCGTGCTCGTCGGTCGGCAGCGTGAGCCGACGGAAGACCTCTCGATTGGGAGCCGTGACGGAGACGTACAGCTGCGTCGGCAGGGGGTCGAGGGCCCGCAGTCCGTCCGGGTTCGTACCGTTCGTGACGAGGAACGTCGTGATGCCTCGCTCGTGGCAGAGCGCGAGGAACCGGTTCATCTTCGGGTAGAGGGTCGGCTCGCCCGTGAGCGAGATGGCGATGTGCCGCGGCCGCTGGGACTCTTCCCAGCGGTCGAGCTCGACCTCGGGATCCCCCTTGAACCCCGACAGGATCCGGTGCTGGGCGTCGATCGAGCGGTCGAGGAGGCTCTCGGGGTCGTCGTACTCGGGCATCGGCCCGTCGTTCTCCCAGCCCTGGTTGCGCCAGCAGAATCGGCAGTGGAGGTTGCAGGAGTCGATCGACGGGGACATCTGGAGGCAACGGTGGCTCTCGATGCCGTAGAACCGCCCCTTGTAGCAGTCCCGGCCCCGGACGAGCGACTCGCGGGTCCAGTAGCACATCTTGACCGCGCTGTGCTTCCCCACGAGCTGGTAGCCCTGGCCCGCGAGCTCGTTCGAGAGGTCCTGGTCGCCCATCGCCCCGCGGCTCGACCCGGCCGCCTCCCATAAGGTTTGGCACGGCGGCCGTACCGGTTCGGTTTCCGGGCGGCCCTTCCCTCGGGCCGGGCGGCATCCAGTCGAGACCCGAGCACCGGATTCGGTCGCACCGGCGGCCCCGCGCGTCGCGTCGATGGCCGGGCCGACCGGGGCGCCCTAACGAGTTCTCTCCGCTCGGAGGGCCGCTCGCGGAACGTCCCCTCGATCCCTACGTGAATTCTTCCCGCTCGAAGAGGAGAAGTCCGCCGATCGTGGTCAGGAAGAAGTACCCGAGCATGACGGCGATCCCCTCGAAGTAGGTGGGCGCGTAGTTCGTGATCGTCGCCCGGCCGATGGTGGCCCGCGCGACATGCTCCGGGACACCCGTCAGCGGATAGGCGATGATCTGATTCACGTACGAGAGCAGGAACCACGGCTCGGTCCCGGTCAGGGCGAGCACGACCGACTGGATGATCGAGAACCCGAAGAGGAACAGCACCGCGACCACGAGGACGGCGTAGAGGCTCGTCTTGAACATGGAACTGAACAGGAACACGAATCCCATCAGGGCCAGGAGGTAGAGCAGGGCGAGGGCGAACGACTCGAACAACTGCCCGAGGTCGCCGACCGCGCCGACGCCGAGGTAGAAGACGGCGTTCCCGACGACGATCGCGAGGAACAACAGGATCGAGACGACGGAGGCTACGAGGACCGCGAGGTACTTCCCGGCGTACACCGTGACCCGGCGCAGCGGGAGGCCCATCAGGAAGTAGCCGGTCTTGTTCTGGAATTCGCCGGCGATCGCATCGCCCCCGAAGATGATCCCGGCGAACAGGATGAGGAACGCCGCGCCCCCGCCCCACAAACTGCCGTAGAGATTGTTCGCGTTGTCGATCAGACCCACCGGGCGGTAGTAGGCCACGAGCGTGGTGAGGATCGTTCCGACCGCGACGACGATCGCGATCATGAGGACGAACCGACGCGAACGGAGGTAGTCGCGGAGCTGGTAGCGCGAGAGCGTGATCGCCTGGGCGATCGTCCCCGGCACCGTCCCGATGGCGCCGTCCGCGATCGGCAGCGAGCCCGCCCGAGCCGGGGCGACGTCCGCGCTCATGCGTCCCCTACCGAGATCTCCCGTAAGTAGACCTCCTCGAGCGCGCTTCGCGATTCCCGGAAGCTGATGAGACCCATCGACAAGGAAGCCAGTTGCCGGAGCAGTCGGGCCTGCTCGGCCGGTCCGCCCTTCACCTGGAGCGTAACGCGTCGGGCGTCGGCGCGGGACCAGCTCGCGACCTCCGGTAGCGAGCCGATCTCGTTCGCCAGGACAGAGTCCTCCACCGGGGCCGCGAACTCGGCCTCGACCGACCGGGTGTTCCCGCCCAGGCGCTGGGAGACGTTGGCGAGCGTGTCGGCGAAGAGGAGCTTTCCGCGGTCGAGCAACGCGACGTCGTCGCAGACGTCGACGACCTCGCTCAGGATGTGGCTGCTCATGAAGATCAACCGGTGGCCCTTCTTGAGTCCGCGGACGATGCTGCGCACCTCGGCCATGCCGCGCGGGTCGAGCCCGGTGCTCGGTTCGTCCAAGATCACGACCTCGGGGTCGGAGAGCAGAGCGGCCGCGATGTTGACGCGCTGCTTCATGCCCTTGGAGAATCGGCCGACCTTCTGGTCGGTCCACTCGGTCATCTTGACTTCCTCGAGCACCGCGGCGCTTCGCGAGCGGATCTCCTCCGGCCGCATCCCGCGCAACGCTCCGCTCATCTCGAGCGCTTCGCGCGGCGTGAGCGACGGGTAGATCTCGGGCGTCTCGATCAGGTCGCCGCAGACCGCGAGGGCCCGCTTGCGGTCCTGCTGCACCGAGATCCCATTGATGAACGACTCGCCTTCGCTCGGGAAGATCAGGTCCGTGAACATCTTGAGCGTGGTCGTCTTGCCCGCGCCGTTCGGTCCGAGGAATCCCACGCACTTCGAGCCCTCGACCTTGAGGTTGAGGTGGTCGAGCGCTGTGAACGAGTTGAACCGCTTGGTCAGTCCCACGGCCTCGAGGCTCGGAGTCATGGTACCTGGATTCTTCTGGCCCTGTGCCGGAGAGCTAAAAAGAGTACCGCATCATTGCGCCACCGACACATGGTCGCGGGCTCGGGGAGCCCTCCGAGTGAGCGTTACCCAACGGAGGGACAGCGAGTTCAGCACGACGGTGGTCGAGGAGAGGCCCATCGCGAGCGCTCCGGTGATGGGGAGCAGGGAGTAGAGGCCGAGCCCCCAGACCGGGACGAGCGCTCCCATCGCGACGGGCAGGAGGACTGCGTTGTACCCGATCGCCCACGTGAGGTTCCCGCGGACCTTACGAACCGTGCGTCGTCCGATGCGGAGCGACAGGGCGATCCCCCGGGGGTCGGACCGGACGAGGACGATGCCGCCGGCTTCCCGGGCCACTTCGGCCCCGGCGCCGATCGCGATCCCGAGGTCGGCTGCCGCGAGGGCCGGCGCGTCATTGATGCCGTCGCCGACATACGCGACCGTTCGCCCCTTTGATTGGAACTGTCGGATCAGATCCAGTTTGCCCTGCGGGCTCACGCCGGCGTGGACTTCCCGGATCCCGACGGTGCGCGCCACCGCTCGGGCCGCCGCCTCGTGGTCCCCGGTCACCATCACGACCGGGATCCCGTCCTCCTCGAGCGCGCGCACGGCTTCGTCGGCCCCCGGTGCGATCTCGTCCGAGAACCCGAGGAGTCCCACCGGCATCCCACCCTCGAGCACCACCGACCAGCCGATGCCGAGGGCGGACAAGCGTTCGGCGGCGGGCCCGAGCTCTCCCAAGGCGGTCCCGTCCTCCTTCGCTGCGCTTCCGCTGAGCACGGCGACCCGGACCCCGGCCACCATCGCCCGCACGCCCCGACCCGGGTCGGCCCGGATCTCGTCGGCGACGGGGCGCGGGCCCTGCCGCTGCCGCGCCGCCTCGAGGACCGCTTTGGCCAGCGGGTGCTCGGAGCCGGCTTCGAGGGCCGCTGCGAACGAGAGTACCTCCGATTCCGCATGGCCGGGCGCGGGGAGGACGTGACGGAGGGAGGGGCGTCCCCGCGTGAGGGTCCCGGTCTTGTCGGTGAGCACGATATCGGCCCGGCTGGCACGCTCGATCGAGTCCTTTCCCTTGAACAGGATCCCCTCCTCGGCGGCCCTTCCCGTACCGACCACGATCGCGGCCGGCGTCGCGATACCGAAGGCGCACGGACAGGCGGTGATCGCAACGGAGACGAACACGAGCAGGGCGACTGTGAAGCCCGCCCCGTAGGCGAACCATCCGAGCGACGCGCCCAACGCGAGCAGGAACACCACCGGGACGAACGTGGCGGCGATGCGGTCGGCGAGCTGCTGCAGCGGAACCCGGCTGGTCTCGGCTTCCGTGACCAGGCGACCGATCTCGGCGAGCACCGTGTCCTCGCCGACCTTGGTCGCGGCGACGAGCAGGAGTCCCTCCCCGTTCGTCGCCCCAGCGATCACCGCGCTGCCGGGACCCTTCTCCACCGGGAGGCTCTCGCCGGTCAATAGCGCCTCGTTCGCGGTCGAGTGGCCCTCGAGGACGGTCCCGTCCGTGGGGAATCGACCCCCCGGTCGGACCCGTAGACGGTCCTCCGGCTGCACTTCCGAGACTGGCACGTCGACCTCTCGGCCGTCCCGAAGGACGGACGCGGTGCTCGGGAGGAGTTCGTGCAGGGCCCGGAGCGCTCCTCGGGCCCGTTCCCGGGTCAAGTGTTCGAGATAGTTCCCCGTCAGGATCAAGGTGACGATCAGGCTCGAGGCGTCGAAGTAGAGCGAGGGAGGAAGACGGCCCGGCAGGAGCAGCACCGCGGCGCTGTACCCGTAGGCGACGGAGGTTCCTACGGCAATGAGGACGTCCATGTTCCAGGTCCTGCTCTTGTACGCGTCCCGGGTACTGACGTAGAACTGAAGTCCCGGGTAGAACTGCACGACGGTCGCGAGTCCGAACGCGACCCACGTCGCTGTCGGCAGGACCAGCCCATACGTGAGGAGAAGGATCGCCACCGACCCCACCCACCCCACGAGAAGCTTGCGGCGTAGTCTCCCCAGCTCTTGCGCTGGCTGGGCGAACTCCTGAAGGCAGTGGGTCGAGCAGAAGTAGTACGTCCGGTTTTCCCGTACAAGCAAGAGGTCGGCCGCCTTCTCGTCGACGAACATCCCGCACACCGGGTCGGTCGGCATGCGAGGGAAACCGGGGCTAGGCTAGGGGGATCGGAGGCGGAATCCGCTCACCGCGACCGGGGGTGGGTCCGTTCGTAGCTCTTCTGGCAGCCCACGGAACAGAAGTAGATCGTCTCGGTTCCGTACGTGCCGTGCGCCGCGGCCGTACTCGGCTCGATCATCATTCCGCACACGGGGTCCTTGACCTTCGACATACTAATGCCTCTGTTGAAGTCATGCCATTAGCTTATTTAGCCCTTGGGTGATGGTACCGCGCGAGGAACGACCGAATGGCGTCCTTCCGAACCGCGGGAGCTCCGCATCGGGACGCGCGGTCGCTCGCGGTGGACTTCGCGAACACCGTCGCCTGCCCGGGATGCCGAGGAGGCGACGCGCTCGACTCCGCCGGGGATGCGAGACGGTGGCTCCGGGCGCACGTCCCGGGCCGACCCCCCTCGCTCCGTACTTCCGACCTCCGTCCGCTGCGGGGATTCCGAGAGCAACTTCGCGAGCTCCTCTCGGCTGCGACCGAAGGGCGGCGTCCGGCGCCTCGTTCGCTCGAGTCGGTCAACCGAGCCGCCCGCGGAGGTCTGGTGGGTACGGAGCTGCGCTGGGCGGCCGGAACCTGGACCGCAATGCCGCGAGGTACCGCTGGCTCGTCTCGGCAGCTCGTGGAGGGCCTCATCGCCCAGTCCGCGGTCGACCTGCTGGGAACGGGGCCGGCCCCCCCGCTTCGGCGATGTCAGGGCCCCGGGTGCATCCACTTCTTGACGGCCCGGACCCGTCAGCAGCGGTGGTGCTCGCCGACCGGCTGCGGGAACCGCGCCCGGGTGCAACGGCACTACCGGAAGTCTCGATCCCGAGCGACCCGTCCGTGACGTGAGGGCGCGGGGCCACGGTCCGGCGGTTCCGAAAGTCTAAACCCCGTCCCGGTCCACCGGGCCGCCGCATGCACCCGCTCGATCCGGAGGGGGCCGCCCGTCTCTGGCGGGATCGGCCCCGCAGCGTCGTCCTCCTCGACGTGCGCGAGCCGTACGAGCGCGCACTGGCGGCGATCGAGCCCTCGATCCATATCCCGATGAACGAACTACCGGATCGGCTCGCCGAGGTCCCGAAGAATCGTGAGATCATCGTCTACTGCCATGTCGGAGTGCGGTCGATGATGGTGGCCGGCTATCTCGATAGCCTCGGCTACCCCTCGGTCTACAGTCTCACCGGCGGCATCGATGCCTGGTCGATGAGGGTCGACCCGAAGGTGCCCCGCTACTACTGAACGCGATCGCGCGACCGGGCCTCCGCCGGGAACACCGATCCGCGCCCGCAGTGATCCGAACGCTTTCGGCCTCCTCTCCCGTGTCGGTCTCGGGGGAGGCCACGGCGGACTCCTTCGCAACGACCGGCCGCGGTCGTCCCCGCGATGTACGCGTACTCTCCGTCCGCCGGGAAGACTTCGGGAGCGCGCCCCGGATCCTTCGTGGCCCTAACGGTCAGGATCCGGGACGGTACGGGTCGCGGCCGATCCCAGCGGGGGATCTCGGCGGCTCGGTCGCTCGCCCGACGGAGCTCGCTCGAGTCCGTCGAGGTATCCGCGGAGTCTCCAATAGCTGTCGAGGAACTCCTGACCGCGTGCCGTGATGTCGAAGACCGGCCGACCGTCGAGCTCCTCGGACTTCAAGAGGCCCAACGCGAGCAAACGGTCGACGAAGTTCCGCAACCGGTCCACCGGCATTCCGGCTCCGTAGGAGACCCGGGTGATCCGGGCCGCGCCATGGTAATGCTTCACGACCTCGAGAACCGTCGCGTAGAGATCGCTGACCTCTCGCCTTCGGGGGGAACCCGCGTCCCGGCCGTTCAGCATTTCCGGCACCCCCGCGCTATAGGGGGAACGGCGGCAGCGTCTCGACCCGGCGCGCCGGGGTCCGCAGGTGGGCCCCCGTTTCGACTTCCGCAGACTCGGTGTACGTCACCTCGCCGGCGGTCGCCCCGGCATGCAGGCGGACCCGGGCGCCGAAGACCCGACCGACCTCGGCGCGTTCGCGGACCTCCACGGATTGAGCGTAGACATCCTCGGCGCGCGCTCGGTCCTCGATCTCCACCGTCCCGCCGACGAGCGGTCCGCTCGCCCGCGCCTTGCGCCGGAGCAGGATACGGGCGGCCTTCAGCCCCCCTTGCGTGCGGACCCGCCCGCCGATCTCGGCCGAAGTCGCGACGACCGCCGTGCGCGCCGAAAGCTCTCCGCCGATCTCGACGCGGTCGGCCGTGAGTTCCTGCCCAACGGACATCGAACCTCCCACCTGAAGACCGCGAGTGAGACGTAGTGCCCCGCCCACGTCGAACTTCCCACCCACTTCGAAGCTCTCGCCCGAGCCATGGCCCCCGATGTACCCCATGCCTCCGACCTCGAGGGAGGAGAAGGTGAGGTCACCTCGAACCGTGAGGACGCCACCGACGTCGACCGAACCTCCGTGACCGTCCCGCTTCAGTTCTGCCGTCCCGCCCACCTCGAGGGCACCGAACGTCAGGAGTTCGTCGGCGACAAAGCGTCCGCCGACCTCGATCGACCGCTGGACCGACCCGCCCTTGAGATGGATGAGCCCACCCGCCTCGAGCCTCTCGAGCTCGACGTCCCCGACGTCCACTGAGCCGCCGGCTTCGACCGAGTGCGCCGTGAGCTTCCCGGCCAGGTGGAACTTGCCCCCGACCGAGACCTTGGTCGCGGTAAGGGTGCTCCCTCCTTCGAGGATGCCCCCCACCTCGAACTCCTCGGCCGTCGCCGGGCCCCGCACGCGGAGCCCGCGGTCGATGTCGACCCGCTGGGCGCGGAACTCCCCATCGACCTCGAGGGCGCTGTCGCGTGCGTGGACGGTCTCGGACACGGTGAGGTTGCCGTGAACCTGGATCGTGCCGTCGTCGGATTCGAAGCGAGCGCAGGAGAGGTCGCCCACGATCTCGGCGGTGCCCTCGAAGCGCGCGGTCCCCGAGACCGCGACGCGGCCGTCGACGTCGATCCGTACGTTCTCCTCCGCGCGTAGGTCGCCGTCGACGGCACCGAGGCGGACGCTACTCCCCCGCGGCACACGGATCTCGGTCATCGAGGGAACATAGGGGACCCCTTCTATAGGGGTAGGTCACGACCAGTGAGCACGGGCGGAGACCCCTCGTAAGCCTCCGAACGGCCATAAGGGGCCCCGGCTCTTCCGGGCGTGTCCGATTCGTTCGAAGGACTGCGCAGCGAGGTCGTCGGTTGCACCCGCTGTCCGCGGCTCGTGCGCTACCGCTCTGAGGTCGCCCGCGAGAAGAAGCGTGAGTTTCGACAGGATACCTACTGGGGTCGCGGGGTCCCGGGGTTCGGTGACCCGGCCGCCCGCCTAGTGGTCGTGGGGCTCGCGCCGGCCGCCCACGGCTCGAACCGCACGGGACGCATGTTCACGGGCGACCGTTCGGCGGCGTTCTTGGTGCGGGCTTTCCACTCGGCCGGATTCTCCAACCAACCGACGTCCCTTCGTCGTGGGGACGGCCTCCGCTACACCGACCTCTACCTCACGGCGGCCGTGCGATGCGCTCCCCCCGACAACCGGCCGACCCCAGTCGAACGGGGCCAGTGCGCTCCGTACTTGGTGCGAGAGCTCGCGCTCCTATCGAACGCTCGCGCGATCCTCGCGCTGGGGGGCTTCGCATGGGACGCGCTGCGCGAGGCCGTGCCCCTCGCGTACGGCGGCGCCCGACCCACCGTTCCATTCTCTCACGGCGCCTGCGTGCCGCTCGGGGAAGGGCGACCGTTGCTGTGGGGCTCGTACCATCCGAGCCCACAGAACACGAACACGGGGAAGCTCACGCACCCGATGCTCGTCGAGCTCCTCGAACGGATCCGGGACTCCTACGACTCCGGCAGGGGCGCCGGACGCCATCCTTAACGCGCCCGAGGGGTGGGCGGCGCGATGGCGGGATTCGAGGTCCTCGAGCGCGACGGGCTCGCGCGGCTCGGCCGCTTCGACACCCCGCACGGCGCGGTCGAGACCCCGGCCCTCTTGCCCGTCGTGCATCCCGACCCGGATCGGCAGCCGGTCGCCCCGGCGGAGATGCGCGAGCGGCTCGGGGTGCGGGCGGTGATCACTTCGGCGTACATCCTCTGGAGAACCCCCCCGCTTCGCTCGGTCGCGGAGGCCCATGGGGTGCACGGTCTCCTCCGGTTCGACGGGCCCGTGATGACCGATTCCGGAGCGTTCCAGCAGCACGCGTACGGGTCGGTGGAGGTCGGGCCGGAGGAGATCCTCGGCTTTCAGGGCCGGATCGGTTCGGATATCGCGACGGTCCTCGACATCTTCACCGAGCCGGAGGCCCCGCACGACGAAGCGGAGGCCGCGCTCTCTACGACGCTCGCGCGCGCCCGAGCGGCCCGGAGCTCCCGTGCAGGGCTGCTCGCGGTTCCCGTGCAGGGCGGGGTGCACGACGACCTACGGGCCCGCTCCGCCGCTGCCGCCAGCGAGCTCGGGGACGTGCTCGCCGTGGGGGGCGTCGTGCCGTTGATGGAACAGTACCGGTTCGTCGAGCTGGCGCGCCTCCTTGCCGCCGCCCGTCCGCGCCTGGCCCCGGGAGCCGCGGTCCACCTGTTCGGCACCGGCCACCCGATGACCTTCGCCTTCGCGGCGCTCTTCGGGGTCGACCTGTTCGACTCCTCCGCGTATCACAAGTTCGCCCGTCGGGGGAGTCTCCTGCTCGCCGAAGGCACCGTCGCGCTGGACGAGCTGAGGGACCGGGTCTGCTACTGCTTCCTGTGCGCCGAGAAGCCGCTCGTCGAAGTGGCCGGACTCGCCGGACCGGACCGCGAGCGCCGCGTGGCCTTCCACAACCTCCTCACCTCGATCGAAGAGGTCGGTCGGGTCCGCCGCGCGATCCGGGACGGGACGCTGTGGGAGCTCGCGGAACGCCGCGCGACCGCCCATCCCGCGCTCCGCGCCGGCCTCCGGGAAGCCAAGCGACACCCCGAGGTCTTCCTCCCTACCGAGCCGGAGAGCCGACGGGCGTTCCGGGAAGTGACGGAGGAAAGCAGGTCGCGTCCTGCGGTCGTACGCTTCCACGACCGGCTCGACCGCTACTCGGCCGGGCGTACCGATGCGCTGACGATCCCACGGATCGCCTTGCGGCCGGAGTACCTCGAGCACGTCCCGCTCGAGGACCGGTCGGGTCAACCGCTCTTTTGGAAGGCCGACACCCCGCTCGGACAGGTCCCGGTCGAGCTCCTCGACCTCTACCCGGTGGGCCCCTACCTGGGGATCGACGAGTTCCTCCGCCCTCCCCGGCACCTGCCACCGTCGCGCCTCCGCGAGGAGGTCGCCCGGGCGGTGGGCGACCGCGCCGACCTCGGACGGAACTGGGCGGCCGACTGGACCCGCTTCCAGGTCTCGAGCCTGCTGGCATGGCAGTACGGCCGGGCGATCGCTACGGTTCTTGCGGAAGGGCTCGAGGGAGAGCGGTCGCGTAGGTCGGGCCGTCTGAGGGCCCTGCGCCGTGGGGGGGCGATCCTACTCCACGTGGGGACCGACGGGGTGCCCCGTCCCACCTTCCGGGGTGCGGGGCGTTTGCACGAGGTGCTACCGCCGGGCCGCCATCGGGTGGTGGTGGCCGATGACGCGGCGCCGTTCGTCAGCGCCGGACGCAGCCTCTTCTCCCGGTTCGTCGTTTCGGCCGACCCCGCCCTCGTCCCCGGGGCCTCCGCGCTCCTGGTCGACCGGTCCGACCGACTGCTCGCGGTCGGTCGACTCCTGCTCGCGCCGTCGGAGATGCCCCGTCTTGCCCGAGGGGTCGCGGTCCGCGTGAGCGCCCATGCGGGCGCTCCGGAGGCGGGCGAGCGCGAGGACGGCCCCGACGGGCCGGAGCTCGCAGGAGGAGTGTGACCTTTATTGGGGCGCGCGGTACGCGGAGTCGAGCAGAGTCCGGGTACTCGAGATGACGAAGACGTTCCTACTCCTCCAACTCGACAGCGAGGGCGCCCCGTATTCCCAGGTGGCGACCGTCCTCGAGGACCTCGGTTTCCGGCCCGAGACGGAAGGGTACGACTTCGTCTATGACTGGGGCCGTTCCGCCTCGATCGCCGAGGCCCTGAGCTTCGCGGACCGGATCCAGGAGTCCCTGCGCGGCCAGCGGGTCAACTTCCGGATCGAGTCGACCGAGGACTGAGCGGCGAACCCGGCCGCCTGTTATAATCCTCGGCTCGCTCCACGGCGAGGGGCATCGATGGTCGTCCTCGGTATCGAGTCGACGGCCCACACCGCCTCGGTCGGGTTGGTCGACGAGCGAGCCGAAGTCCTCGCCGTGGCCTCCGATATGTACCGCCCGCCTCACGGGGGGATCCATCCCCGCGAGGCGGCGAACCACCACGTCGAGCGATTGCCCGAGCTCGTTCGCCATGCCCTCGAGCAGGCGAAGATACGGCCCTCCGAGGTGGACGCGGTCGCCTTCGCCCAGGGTCCGGGACTCGGTCCCTGCCTCCGCGCCGGCGCCACGGTGGCGCGGATGCTCGCGCTGGCGTGGGATCGACCCCTCGTCCCGGTCAATCACTGCGTCGCGCACGTGGAGATCGCCCGCATCCTGAGCGGCCTCGACGACCCGCTCCTCCTCTACGCGAGCGGCGGGAACACCCAGGTCATCGCCCACGCCCGCGGCCGCTACCGGGTGCTCGGCGAGACCCTCGACATCGGGATCGGGAACTTCCTCGACAAGCTCTGGATCGAACTCGGCGGAACCTTCCCGGGGGGCCCGGCGCTCGAAAAGGAGGCGCTCGAAGGACGAGAGCTCTTGCCGTTGCCGTACTCCGTGCACGGGATGGACGTCGCGTTCTCGGGGATCCTCACGGCGACGCTGGCGCTCAGCGCGAAGGGGGCCCGACGACCGGACCTCGCCTACTCGGTCGAGGTCACGGCGTACTCGATGCTCACGGAGATCACCGAGCGGGCGCTCGCGCACCGCGGCCGGGACGCGGTCGTCCTCGGGGGCGGGGTCGCCTGCAACGAGCGGCTGAGGACGATGGTCCGTACGATGGCCGAGGGGCGTAACGGCACGATGTTCGCCCCGCCCCGCGCGCTCTGCGTCGACAACGGCGCGATGATCGCCTGGACCGGCCATCTCGCGCACGAGGCGGGGGTCTCGGTGCCCGTGGAGGGCTCGGCGGTGGAGCCGCGGCAGCGGACGGACCTCGTCCCGACGCCCTGGCGCACCGGTTAGCGGAGCCCACGGGGCGCGACGTCGCGGCCTCGGTCGGGCGGGGTTAAGAGCCGAGCTCGCCTCGCACTCGCGTGGAGTCCGTCGACGTGCTCGTGGCCGGCGCCGGCCCGGCCGGCTCGACGGTCGCGTTTCGGCTCGCGGAGCAGGGTCACCGCGTGCTCGTCGTGGAGGAACATCCCAAGGTGGGAGAGCCCGTTCAATGTGCCGGCCTTGTCTCCCGCCGGGCCCTCGACCTCGCCGGCTCCGACTCGTTCGTCCGCGCCTCGGTCCGCGGGGCGTCCGTCTTCGGTCCGAGCCTCCGATCGACCTCGTTCCGCGCCGACTCGCCGCGCGCCTACGTGATCGACCGGCGCGCGCTCGATGTCCACCTGGCGGACCGGGCGACCCGGGCGGGGGCGGAGTACCGGCTGGGCCTGCGCTTCGATCATCTCCGGCCGTCCCCGCCGGACCGGGTCGCGGCCCAGCTCACCGCGACCGACGGCTCGACCCACGACGTCGCGGCCCGGCTCGTGATCGGCGCCGACGGGGTCTCGAGCGCCGTGGCCCGTGCGTTCCGGTTGCGCCGACCGGTCGAAGTGCTCCCGGCGTTCGAAGCCGAGTTCCCGCAGAGCCCCGGTGACCCCGACACGGTCGAAGTCTACCTCGGGCGGCGCCTCGCGCCCGGACTTTTCGGCTGGTGGATCCCGGACGGGGCGGGCGGGGCCCGGATCGGCGTCGCCGCGGACGCCGACGGCACTCCCGCCCGGACCTACTATGATCGACTGGTCGAGCATCTCGCGCGCCGGTTCGGCGAACCCCTCGGCTCACCGACCGCCTACCTCGTGTCGGGAATCCCGATCGGCACGCTCCCGACGACCCACGGCGACCGCGTCCTCCTGGTCGGCGATGCCGCCGCCCAGGTGAAGCCCTTGTCGGGCGGGGGGATCTTCACGGGCATGCGATGCGCGGAGATCGCCGCCCGGGTCGCGCACGAGGCGCTCGGCCGGAACGACGTCTCGGCCTCAGCGCTCGCCGAGTACGACCGTGCCTGGCGCGCCGAACTGGGCGAGGAGTTCCGGCGGGCGCTCTATCTGCGGAGGGTCTTCACCCGACTGGGCGACCGTGACCTCGACCGGGTGGTCGACGCGCTGCGGGACGCGGGGTCGCGGGCGACGATCGTGGCGTTCGGAGACATCGACTTCCCGACCCACGTGGTGCGCGAGCTCCTTTCGAGCTCGCCATCGCTCGTTCGATTGCTTCCGAAGGCGCTCGGAGCCTGGGTCGCGTCGGCCGACTACCGGCTCCCCGACCTCGAGCCGGGGCCCCGGCGGAAGTAGACCCAGGCGCCCGCGCCCACGAGAGCGAAGCCCGCCACCAGAAGCCCGGTGAGGACCCAGACCCAGGTGGAGCTCGCGACGTACACGACCGTTTCCGGCGTGACGCCCGAAACGCCGAGGACGGAGAGGTTCAAGGTCGCGCTGCCGTTCGGGAGCTCGGTCGCGGCGAGCCACGTGGCGGTCGTGAACCACCCGCGGGACGCGAGTCGGTAGGCGGTACCGTTCGAGGCGAGGGAGAACGAGACCGCGGTCCGGACCGCGAACGCCCCGCTCGGGGTCGAGGCGGAGGTCGTGACGCCGACCGACCCCGAGAGGGTCGCGTTCGGCGCGATCGACCCCTCCACGATCACGAGGGTCTCCCCCGAGCTCGACGCGGTCGTGAGCACGGGCGCGCCGGCGACGGGGAGGATCGAGGTGGCGTTGCCGGGAAACGCGTTGAAGGCGTAGACGGAGAGCGTGACCTCGACCCCCGAGAGGGCGACCGGGAGCGGGTCGGTCAGGGTGAACGTGAGGACGCCCGAACCACCGGGCGAAAGGTTGGGGGCCGAGAGATTGCCGAGGAAATCGCGGTCGAGCGCGACCGGGAGCGGCGGATACGGGCTCGCCTCGGCGGGGACCGCAGCGATCCCGAGCAGTAGGCCGGCGCTGAGGAGCGCCGCGACAAGGAGCCGCATCCGACCGGACCCGGAGGTGCCCCCGATCGCGCGCTCAGGCACCGGGCTCCTCCGGGAACTCCCCGCTCTCCGCGAGCGCGACGAGCCTCCGGATCCGCTCGAGGGTCGCCCCCCGGCCCCGGCGCCCTCCGGCTCCGAGAAGGCTGGGAAGGATCGAGCCGGCCGACGGGCGCTGGTTCAGGGCCTTGAAGAGCGCCCGGGCCAACACTCGAGGGTGGCGGGTCACCTCCACGGCGCGGAGGTCCGCCCGGAACTCCTCCCGCCGGGTCAGCGAGTTCGCGAGGAACGCCAGCACGGGGTCCCAGCGCATCATCCGCGAGAGCGTGCGGAAGAAGGCGAGGTACCGCCCGTCGAGGTCGCGAATGTGCCCGAGCTCGTGAGCGAGGACCGCCTCCCACTCTCCGGGGGAAAGCTCCGCTAGGAGACCGTCGGAGACAAGGACGACGTCTCTCCGGCGCAAGCCGCGGGGACCGCCGCGCTCGAAGAGCGTGAACGTGAACGCCTCGACCCGGGGGGAGGCGAACCGGAGCAGGCTCGGCGCCGAGGGCGGCCGCGGTACGCCCGAGGGCCAGTCGAGACGTCCGGGCTTCAGGAGAATCAGGAAGCCCCGGCCGACGGTCTGGCTGATAACGAACGCGAGCAGGAAGACGAGGAAGGCGCCCCCCGCGCCGATCATCCAGACGGAAAGGAACTGCGCGTCGAAGATCGTGAGCGGCGCGGCGATGAGGCGGAGCACCGCCGGGGCGCCGCCGTTCGCGATCACCCAGACGAGCACGGTCGTGGCGAGAAGCGCCCACGTCGCGAGAAAGACGGCCGCGAGCCGGAAGACGACGGTCGAATCCGACCGCCGAAACGTGGCGAGCAGGGCGGTACCGAGTCCGATCCACACGAGGACCGGAAGGTACGTGAGCCCGAGGACGGTGACCGTCATGCGTCCGGTGCGAGAGCTCAGTCGAGACCGAGCCGCCGTCGGAGCTCCCGCTCCTGGGACGGGTCGAGTTTCGCGATCTCCTCGTTCAGATGAACGACCCCTGCCGGGCCGAACGTGGCCACGACGCCCCGCAGGAGGTTGACGAGGTATTTCTGCTCGACCTCCCCGGGCCGGTAGACATATCGCTCGCCCCCGCGGCAGGTCTCCCGGCGTCGGCGGACGAGGTGCTTGACGTAGAGGCGGGAAAGGATGGTCGCCACGGTGGTGTAGGCGACCCGGACCCCCTGGTGTTCGAGCTGCCGACGGACGTCCCGCGCGGGGGCCTCCTTGAGCTCCCGGAGAGCGGCCAACACCTCCGTTTCAAGCGAGCCGAGCATGCCGGAACCCGGCGCGACGAGCGGGACGCGCCTCCTTAAGTCATAGGTCCCACGGGAACGAACCAGTTCGAACCGGACGGACTTCGGGTCGGGACCGAAGCCCTCGTCGAGCGGGGGGCGGGGGTCGGGCAGCGCCGGCCGACCCGCCGAGAAGAGTTAATGCGCGGACTCGGTTCGGCGCTCCCATGGACCCCGACCACCCCTTCGCGGAGAGCGTGCTCGACCTGGTGGGCCATACGCCGCTCGTTGCGCTCCACCGGGTCGCCCAGGGGGTCCCGTACCGGGTCCTGGCGAAGCTCGAATACCTGAATCCCGGCGGTTCGGTGAAGGATCGGATCGGCGCGAGCATGATCGCCGAGGCCGAGAAGAACGGACTGCTCAAGCCGGGGGGCACGATCGTGGAGGCGACCAGCGGCAACACCGGGGTCGGGCTCGCGCTGGTCGCCGCCGTCCGCGGGTACCGCATCGTCTTCACGATCCCGGACAAGATGAGCTCGGAGAAGATCCGCCTCCTGCGCGCCTACGGCGCCCGGGTCGTCGTCACGCCGGCC
>DAIDCO010000045.1:13721-16725 GCA_027309555.1 bacterium | reverse complement strand
CTTCCGCCACCCGCCGTTCTTCGGCCTGAGGCTCCCGTGCCGACCCGCGCCGAGGAGACGCTCGCTCGGTTCGTCCTCGACCGGGTCCTCCGGCTCCGCCGGGGCGAGGCCCTCACGGTCGAGTCCTGGAGCCATGCGCTCCCGTGGGCCCGGCCGTTCGTGGTCGAGGCACGACGCCGGGGGGCGGAGCCCACGCTCGTGGTCGAGGACGAGGAGGCGTTCTTCCGGTCGCTCGCCCTGCCACCTTCGCGTCGGATCCCCGGCGCTTCGGCGACGCTCGCGGACCGCGGGGGCGCCTACGTGTATCTGCCCGGTCCGGAGGCGTTCCCGCGGCTCTTCGGTCTTCCGGGAGAAGAGCTCGAGTCGGTGATCGCTCACCACGGCCCCTCCTGGTGGCGGTCGGCCCGCCGGTCGGGCCTGCGCGCGGCTCGCCTCGCGATCGCGTCGGCAACGCCCACGGCCGCCGCCCGGTACCGGGTAGACGCCGAGACCTGGCAGCGGGAGATCCTTCGGGCGAGCGAGGTCCCCCCCGAACAGCTCGCCCGGGCCGCCGAGCGGGTCCGCCGGGTACTCGCGCGCGTCCGGCACGTTCGGGTGCGTCACCCGAACGGAACGGACCTCACCGCCGAACTGCTTCCGCGGACCCCGATCGTCGAGGACGGACGCGTCGACCGGACCGACCTGCGGGCCGGCCGTGTCTGGACACCCGTTCCCACCGGGTTCGTCGCCGTCGCGCTGGCCGACGGCTCCGCGGAAGGGGTCTGGGAGGCGAACCGGCCGGTCTACGATCGCTTCGCCACCCCTCCGGTGAGCGAGGGCGCACGGTTCGTCTTCGCGCGAGGACGGCTCCGGGAATACTCCTTCGACCGAGGCGGGGACGCGTTCGCGAGAGGATACGCCCGTGGGGGCCGGGGGCGCGACCTTCCCGGGGCGCTGACCTTCGGTGTGAACCCGGCGGTCGGACGCGCCCCCGAACTCGGAGAGCTTGCCGCGGGCGCGGTCGGACTTCTGCTCGGGGAGAATCGCTCCCTCGGCGGAGGGAACCGATCGCGCTTCACCTACCTCTCGACCCTCGGCGGGGCGGAGGTCGAGCTGAACGGTCGCCGGCATTGGGTCCCGGGTTCGCCCGCCCGCTGAGCGACCCGGGCGCTCACGGATCCCGAGCGCCCCCCGCAGCCGTGTGATCGGTTCGGGCGGCCGCCGGTGGTCTCGCTTCGGGCTCTCGCGAGGCGTCCGTCGGGCCCATCCGTGAGGCAAACTCGCGGAGGAGGTCGCCGGCCGGCGCGAGGTGCCGGGCGGAGATCTGCTCGACGTTCACCCCCAACGGCACCTCGAACCCTTCGGTCGTGGCCGCGCGGAGGACCGACGCGTAGACCTCGAGGGCCCGCGATTCGCTCCGGCGGACCGATTCCGCGTCGTCCCCCTCGAGGATGGCCCGTTCGACGGGCTCGGGGATGTCCGCGCCAAGCCAGCGGACGAACTCGATGTCCTGCTCGTCCGCGAGGGGGGCGAAACTTAGGATCACGGCGGCCGGCGGGATCGCGGCCTGGCGGCAGAGAAGGTCGTACTGGCGGACCATCTCCACGACCTGTTCGGCGTCGAACAGGATCTGCGTCGTAAAGAACGCCGCCCCGACCCGGGTCTTCGCGAGCATCCGGTGCGGCTCGCCGACCCGCTGCGGAATCGCGACGTTGCCGATCGAGCCCCCCGACCGCCGGAAGACCGCGCGGCACGCACGGTTCGCCTCTACGACCGAGGGACCCGGGTACGGGATGTACCGACTGGCCCCCCCGACCAGCACGGCGAACCGCAGCCCGAGGGCCGTCGTCGCCTCCGCCCAACGTTCGAGCGACCCGTCGGGGTCGAGGTAGGCGACGATCTTGTTCACGATCACCTCCCGACCGGTCCGCATCTGGAGGGCTCGGGCGAACGGACGGACGTCCCCCGACCGGTAGTGGGGCCGGCCTTCGTGGTTCTCGTCCGCGAGCTCGGGCACGTCGATCGCATCGAGCCGCGGCACCTCCTCGACCAGCTGAACGACCGCCGCGAGACGCTCCTCGACCCGAGCGGGGTGGAGACGGGCCGTCGGAGGCACGGGTTCGAAGAATAGCGGGTGGTCCCGCAGCGCTTCGTCGAACGGTCGTCCCTTCGTCACGTTCGGTCCCACGGGAGCCCCCGGCTCCGACCCGGGAAGCGATAAATCGTTTCGTCCGGACGACCTCCTTGCGGTCGACGCAACGACCCTCCGCCGGGAGAAACCGCCCTGGGAGCACGCCGGCCCGCGGGGGTCGAGCGGAGGCCCTCCCCTAGGTTCAAACCACCCATCGCCCTGCCCCACCCGTGCCCATCCGTACGAGCCCGACGTCCCGGCCCGGGAGCCCCCGGCCCGGCGACCCGCGCGCTCGAGTGCACGTCGCGCCGGTCGGGTTCGAGGTCGAGCGGATCACCGAGCCGCTGCTCGCCGACCGAGCGGATCGAGTCTATCTGCTCACGCGGGCGGAGCGGGACGCCGCGGCACCGTTCGTCGACGAGATCTCCCGCCGCCTCGGCCGGGCCCGCTGGCCCATGGAAGTTCGGGTCGTCCGCACCGACCTGTGGGATGTCTTCGGCGCCCTCGAAAGCCTCCGGGCGATCTTCGACGCGGAGCGACGCACCGACCGGAACGCCTCGGACGTACTTCCCCTGCGCGTCAATGTTTCGACGGGCACCAAGATCACGGCCATCGCGGGCACGCTCTCCTGCATGCTGTGGAAGGGCGAGCCGTACTACGTACAGGTGTCGCGGGCCTGGTACTCCGACCGTACTCCGAAGGTCGCCGCGGTGCACGACGTGGTCGAACGGGTGGACCCCGTGAACGTCTACGAACTGCGCGCTCCGGCCCCCGAACTCGTTGCCGTGCTCGAGGCCCTCGACCGGCGCGGCGGCTCGCTGCGCAAGCACGCACTGATCCGCGAGCTCGGGCTCGACCGGCCCACGGCCGAGGGAGGGAGACCCGTCTCGCCGC
>DAIDCO010000045.1:0-13711 GCA_027309555.1 bacterium | reverse complement strand
GGCGGCGCCGGCTGGACCCGCTCGAGCAGCGTTGGGGATTCGTTCGGTCGGAGTCGGCGGGACCGCGGGCACGGATCCAGCTCACGCATCAAGGACGCCTCGCCGTTCGCCTCTTCGGACGGGCCAGCGCACGACGAGAGTGAAATTCCCGTACGTAACGATTGTAACATTACAACCGTCAAGTAGTCCTCGGTGCGTAGGTCGCCTCGTGGAAGTCCGGAACGGACCGGTCGGACTTAGGGGGGAGTGTGCGTCCCTCCGAGTGTCGGCGTCCCAGGTGCCGAAGACGGCGCGTGCGCCGTGGCCGAAGGGACGTGCGATGGGGTGGGGCCGCGGTGCGCCTTTCGGCCCTGTTCGTTCCCCCACCCCAGGAGCCCGCGGCCCGCGCGACGCCCTCCTTCCGCTCGGCCGCGGCCCCCGGGTCGCGGAGGGCCCCGCGGGTGGGTCCGGCCGAACGACTAAAGTCGGTCGTACCGTGACCGGGGTGTGAGCGACCGTCGGATCGGTCCGATCCTGTCGTTGCTCCGTCAGGGAGCCACCGTCGGGATCGATTTTGGCGCCCATTCGCTCGAGACGCTCGTCCGGGTCGCCGAGACGGTCGAGGCCGGGGTCTACCGAGCCGGCTCGCTCGCCCGGACCGCGGACGGCGTCGGCTTCGTTCTGGATAATCCACCGCTGCGGGTGGGCGCGTTCTCCTCGGTGGCGGTCGCGCTGGATGGACGATCGGTCGCCCCGGAGAGCGCCCGGCTACGCGCGGGGGCTCTTCGGCCCTGGCGCGGATTCCACGAGGTCTCGGCCGACTCCCCGCTCGAGCTCCGCCCTGGGGTCCCGACCGAGTTCGCGGTGGCGACCGAGGTCGTTCCCTCGGAGCGGCGGCTCACCGTCCGTCTCGAGCTTACCTCGCTTGCGATCCCGCCGCTCGTGTGGATCGAGTTCACGGACGTCGTCCGGCCGGCGGAGCGCCCGTGACGTCACCCGCGACCCCGGAGGTCCGCGCTCCCGAGCCCGCACCCGTCCTGCTCACGAGCCTTGCCTCCTCCGTGTTGCTCGATGGGCGAGGCGACCTCGCGCTCGAGCGCGAGACCCGGGGGGCGTCCATCGAGTGGGGCGGAGTCTACGCCCAGCTGGTCCGCCTCACCGGGCCCTGGCGGATCGAGGTCGCGGTGGACCACGATCTCTACGAGCTACCGGCGACCCGGGTCGACTCAGCAGCATCGGAAGGGCGCTGGACGAGTCGGCATCGGCTCGGCCGGGTCGATCTCCTCCAGGAGGTGGTCGCCGTCGAGGACCCTCCCGGGGCGCTCCGACGCCTTCGTTTCGTCCAAGCGGAGGGACCGCCCGCGCGCGTGCGAGTGCTGAGTCGGTTCGCGCCCTACCTCTTGCCGGTGCTCGTGGAGGGTGTCCTTCCGACCTCCTTCCATCTCGAGAAGCGCTCCGAGGAACTGAGGGTCCGCCAGCACGGCTTCGCGCTTCGCTACAGCGCGACGGTCCTCCCGAGCCAGCTCTTCGTCAACCGGAGCGCGTGGGACGGTGGTCACTACGAAGGGAGGGTCGACGAGCTCGGCTCGGACCACGAGGTCGAGGTCGCGGTGGGAGCGCCGACGGAAATCCGCTTCCTCCTCTCCGGAGGTCTCGAGCGGGACGCGTACCGAACGGAGGAGCCGGGTCTCGCGCGTTTGGATCCGGACGCGCTTGCCCGGCACGCGGTCGAGGCGGAGACGACGTGGGCTGCGGCCGTGCCCGAGATGGTGCTCCCGGACGCCCCGGACCTCGAACAGGGGTATCGGCTCGCACGGACGGCACTTCACCGCCTGTATAGCGCGCCGGGCGACGGGCTCGTCGGCCTCGTGGCGGGGTACCCGTGGTACTCGGCCCTCTGGTGTCGCGACCTTGCCTGGATGCTCCCGGCCGTCGTCTGGCTCGGGGACTGGGAGTGGGCCGAGCGCTCCGTCGCGAGCGTGCTTCGTTTCCAGTCGCATTCGGAAGTGCCGATCCTCGGAGGGGAGCCGGGGGAACTCCCGATGCAGGTGGCCCCGGGGCCGCTCTTCTTCTACGGGACTTCCGACACGACCCTCTACTACCCCGACCTCGTCCGCCGACTCGTCCGGCACGCGGGCCGGTCCGATCTCGTCCCGGCCTGGGGAACCGCCGTCGCCCGGATGATCGCCTGGGGCCGCGCGCGCGCCGACCCCGACACCGGACTCGTGCGGAACGGCGGCGAGGCGGAAGCGATCAGCGCGGCGACGGGATCGCTCGCGCGCGTTCGCTACGGGATCGACTCCCCCGACACGACGATCTGGGACTCGACCGACCGCCGCGACCATGCGATCGATGTCCAGGTCCTCTGGTACGAAGCGCTCGGCGCCGCGGCGGAGCTCCTGGCGGACGGCCCCGAGGACCCGCGGTCCGAGAGCCTCCGTCACTCCGCCGCGCGCGTCGCCGACGCGATCCGCTCCCGCTATCGGTGGGTCGACGCGGGGTACCTCTACGACTCGCTCCGGGCGGGAGCGCCGGTCGCGAAACTGCGACCGAACGCGCTCCGCGCAGTGAGTGCAGGGCTCATGGATGCGGCGACCGCGCGGGAGATCGTCCGGCGCGTCGCGCGGGAGGACCTCTCGACCCCGTGGGGGGTTCGCACCCTGTCCGACCGCGACCCGGGGTACGACCCGCGCGCCTACCACGATGGCCAAGTCTGGACGATCGCCACGGCCTGGGCGGCGGACGCGGCGCTCGTCGCGGACGAGCGCGAGCTCGGTCGTCAGTACCTCGGGACGATCGCCGAGCTGATCGCGAAGGAAGGAGGGCTCGCGAACGAGTGCTACCGGGGGGACCGCGCGGAGCCGTTCGATTCCTGCTTCCTCCTCGGGTTCAGCGTCGCCCCGTTCCTGACGGTTCTCTTTGAGCGTCTCTGGGGGCTCGACGTCGATGGACGGGCCCCCGGCGTCGCGGTCCGCCCGAAGTTCCCGTCGGCGTGGCGTTCGGCCACGCTCGATCGGCTCCGGGTCGGCCCGGGGCATGCGCGGTTCGACTGGGCCCCCGGACGCCTTCGCGTCCGCTGGTCGGGGCCGGGGCCCCTCGAGGTCCGGACCGAGGGGGAGACGGCGACGCTCGACGCCGGGGGGGAGCGGGAATTCGCGCTCCCGTCCCTCGGGGGGTCGAGCGGGACCCCATCGCTTTCATAACCTTCCGCCCTACGACCCGACGATGCCCACGGCGATCGAGGTCCGGAGCCTCGTCAAGCGGTACGGTACCCTCGCGGCGATCGGCGGAGTGGACTTTTCGGTCCCCGCGGGAACGGTCTTCGCCTTCCTCGGTCCGAACGGCGCGGGCAAGACGACGACCACGGAGATCCTCGAGGGACTGCGCCGGCGCACCTCGGGCGACGTTCGTGTCTTGGGCCTCGACCCCTGGACCGAGGGCCGAACCCTCCACCGCCGGATCGGCGTCATCCCGCAGGACTTTCGTTTCTTCGAGAAGATCACGCCGAAGGAGGCGGTCGAGTACTATCGCACGCTCTTCCACACGGACGTCGATCCGGGCCGCCTCCTCGCCCAGGTCGAATTGCTCGACAAGATGCATGCACGCTTCGATACCCTCTCGGGGGGGCAGAAGCAGAAGCTCGGGCTGGCCCTCGCGCTGACGAACAACCCCGAGATCTGCTTCCTGGACGAACCCACGACGGGACTCGACCCCCATGCCCGGCGCGCGATCTGGGCCGTCATCCGTAATCTCAAGCGGGAGGGGCGAACCGTGTTCCTGACGACGCACTACCTCGAGGAGGCCGAGCTGCTCGCCGACCAGGTAGCGATCATCCACCACGGCCGCATCATCGCCGCGGGGACCCCGGGAGAGATCATCCGGATCCACGGCATCCCGCCTCGGATCAGCGTGGAAGGTCCGGAGGAGCTCGCCGGGTACCTCCGGGCCCACCTCACCGCCTCTGTCTTCTCCGAGCGCGGACGGGTGGAGGTCGAGCTCGCGGACCGCCGGGACGCGCTCAAGATCCTGAGCGCGATCGAGGAGAGCGGAATCCCCTGGCAGGCGTTCGAGACCCGCCAGGACACGCTCGAGAACGTCTTTGTCCGGCTGGTCGGCCAGATGGACGACGGGGCACTGAAGTCGGAGGCACCGGGATGAACCCGCGCCACATTGGGGCGGACTTCCGCATCGTCGCGCGCAGCTACTTCCGCAACCCGCTCGCGCTGTTCTTCTCCCTGATCTTCCCGATCATCCTGATCGGGCTCTTCGGACTGATCTTCTCCTCGACGGCGAGCGGGACCGTCTCGCTCGAGGTCCTCAACGAGGACCACAACTCCGCCCTTAGCATCCAGTTCCTCTCCGCACTCAACGAGACGCACATCGTCCAGGCCGTGGTGGTCGAGGATCCCTCGGTCACGCCCGCGAACTTCGCGACCTGGCTCGGTCAGAACGACCATCCGGTCGGGCTCGTGGTCCCCGACGGCTTCGCCGCGAACTTCTCGCGGAACCAGGCGGTCAACATGACCGTCTATACCAACCCGCAGGACGCCGCCTCGAGCGGGGAAGCGGTCTTCGCGGTCTCGGGCGTCGCGAACGGGTTCAACCTGCGGGCCGCGAACGGGACGGCGCTCATCCAGGTACCCCCCGCAAAGACCGTCGGAAGTCAGATCCTGACGTACATCGACTTCCTCATCCCGGGGCTCATCGGTTTCTCGATCCTGACGAGCCCCATGTTCTCGATGGTCGACATCGCCTCTTCCTACCGCAAGGAGGGGATCTTCCGCCAGCTCTCCTTGACTCCCCTTACCCGCGCCGAGTGGCTCACGAGCCGGATCGCGTGGTACGTCCTGCTGACGTTCGTGAGCGCCGGCATCATGATCGCCACGGGAGTCTATCTCTTCGGAGCGCATGTCGGCGTCACGCTCGGGATGGTGCCGTTCCTCGTTGTCGGTCCGTTCCTCTTCGTCTCGCTCGGGATGCTCGCGGGCTCGGTCACGAAGACCCCCGAGAGCGCCGCCCTGATCGGGAACATCATCACCTTCCCGATGATGTTCCTCTCGGGGACGTTCTTCCCGGTCTCGCAGTTCCCTACCGGGCTCCAGGCGTTCGCCCACGTGCTCCCGCTCTACTATGTGATCGACGGGATGAACCAGGTGATGCTCTTCTCGAACACGAGCCTCGCGCTCAGCGACCTCGCGGTGATCTTCGTCTCGGCGGTCGTCGTCTTCGCCCTTGCGATCCGTTTCTTCCAGTGGCGGGATGAGTGATCTCACCCCGATGCTCGGTCCCGCTCCCGTGGATGCTCCGACCTTCCGTCGGCTGATGGGCCGATGGGCGACCGGCGTCTCCGTGGTGACCGCCCGAGAGTTCGACGTCGATGCGGGCCTCACCGTGAACGCCTTCCTCTCGGTCTCGCTCGCCCCGCCGTCCGTCCTCATCAGCCTCGCACGCGACGCCGACACGACTCCGCTCATCGAGCGCAGCGGGCAGTTCGCGGTGAGCGTTCTCGCCTCGAGCCAGCGGGCCCTCAGCGAGCGGTTCGCGCGGACCGCGCCGCCCGCGGAGAAGTTCCGGGACCTCGGCTTCCACCGCGGACCGAACGGCCTCGCGCTCCTCGACGGCGCGCTCGCGGCCGTCGAATGCCGCGTCGTCTCGCATACCCCCGCGTACGACCACCTCTTGCTCCTCGGGGAGATCGTCTACCAGGAGCTCGGCACGGACGGCCTCCCCCTCGTGTTCTTCCGTTCGGGCTACGGCGAGCCCCTCGGGGCCGAGGCGGTCCGCCTCCCGCGGCCCCCCTGAAGGGAAGACCGCTCGGGGCGGTGCGGCTTTAACCTCCGCTCGGCTCGTTCGCCGCGATGGGCGCGTCGGAACGCTCGACCCGGATCGCCATCATTGGGAGCGGGGCCGCTGGCCTCACGGCCGCCCTCTACGCCGCGCGCGCCGAGCTCGCGCCGCTCGTGATCTCGGGCGTGCCCGCCGGCGGTCAGCTCATCATCACGACCGAGGTCGAGAACTACCCGGGGTTCCCCGACGGGATCCAGGGACCCGACCTGATCGACCGCATGCGACGCCAAGCGGCCCGCTTCGGGACCGAGTTCCTCGACGACCACGTGACGCGCGTCGACTTCTCCCACGCTCCCTTCCGCATCGAGACCGGCAGCCGGGGGACGGTGCTCGCGGATGCCGTGGTCGTGGCGACGGGCGCGAACGCCCGCTGGCTCGGACTCCCGTCGGAGCAGCGCCTCCAAGGCCACGGGGTCTCCGCCTGCGCCACCTGCGATGGGTTCTTCTTCAAAGGCAAGGACCTCGCGGTCGTCGGCGGCGGTGACACCGCGATGGAGGAGGCGCTCTTCCTCACGAACTTCGCGACCCACGTTACGGTCGTCCACCGGCGGGCCACGCTGCGCGCGAGCCCGATCATGCAGGAACGCGCTCGCACCCATCCGAAGATCTCCTTCCTCCTGGACGCGGAGGTCGAGGAGGTCATCGGCCGGGATTCGGTCGAGGCGATCCGGGTCCGCCTCCGACCGACCGGCACCGTGACCGAGCTCAAGGTCGGCGGGCTCTTCGTCGCGATCGGCCACGTACCGGCCACGGAGGTCTTTCGCGGCGCGCTCGACGTCGACGGCGAGGGGTACCTGCGCGTGCACGACCACACGCGGACGAACGTTCCGGGGGTGTTCGCGGCGGGGGACGTCCACGATCGACACTACCGCCAGGCGGTGACGGCGGCGGGCTCGGGCTGCATGGCCGCGATCGACGCGCAGCGCTGGCTCGCGGAGCACTCGGCCACGACGGGGCAGGCACCGGCCCCGACCCGGGGCGACCGGCCCACCCCTGCGTAGTCATCCTTTAATACCGTCTCCGCCCGGTGCGCGCGGAGGGCCCCTCGTGCCGAACAAGAAGAGCCTCCACATCGAGTCCTCGGGCCAGTTATGCATCTACTGTGGGGCGTGCGTGGGGATCTGCCCGCTCAATTGCATCTACCTCGACGAGACTCGGATCACGTTCGATGAGCAGGTCTGCACCCGGTGCGAGATCTGCGTGAAGGGCTGCCCCGTCGGGGCGATCGAGATCGGGTAGGCTCGGGGACCGTTCGAGGAGGGAACCATGCAGGACCAGAAGACCGACGTGCTCGTGATCGGCGGCGGTCCCGCGGGCAGCATGACCGCCAAATGGGCCGCGACGCAGGGCGCCCGCGTGCTGATGATCGAGAAGCGCCAGGAGATCGGCAGCCCCGTCCGCTGCGGAGAAGGCATGAGCAAGGAGTGGCTCCAGGACGTCGGGATCCGGGCCGGCCGTTGGATCAATCTCGAGGTCGAAGGGGCCCGGATCTACTCGCCCCGCGAGAAGGTCTTCGAGATCAACGAAAAGCACGCCGGCAACGAGGTCGGCTACGTGGTCGAGCGCGACGAGTTCGACAAGCAGCTCGCGATCGACGCCGCGAACGCGGGCGCCGAGGTCAAGCTCAAGACCGCGGCCGTCGCGATCCTCAAGGAGCAGGGGCGGGTCGTCGGGGCGAAGGTCAAGGAGTTCGGACAGTCCTACGAGATCCGGGCCCCGATCACGGTCGGCGCCGACGGCTTCGAGAGCCAGGTCGGCCGATGGGCCGGGCTGCCGACGAACATCGCGACCCGGGACATGGATACCTGCCTTCAGTACCGGATGACGAACGTCGACTCCGACGTTCGATACTGCGATTTCTACCTCGGCAAGTGCGCCCCGGGCGGCTACGTCTGGATCTTCCCGAAGGCGGAGGGGGTCGCCAACGTGGGGATCGGCGTCCAGGTCAGTCAGGTGAAGAACCCGGCCGACGCGCGTACCTACCTCGACCGGTGGATCGAACACCATCCGGGCTACGCCAAGGGCAAGAAGATCGACATGGTCGGCGGCGGGGTCTCGATCGCGCCGCCCCTCAAGCAGACCGTCACGGACGGGTTCATGATCGTCGGGGACGCCGCGCGCATGATCGACCCCCTGACGGGCGGCGGGATCGCGAACGGCTGCATCGCCGGCAAGATCTGCGGGACCGTCGCGGCCGCCGCCGTCCACGCCGGGGACCCTTCGAAGGAGTTCCTCCAGAAGTACGAGAAGGGCTGGCGCGCCCGCCTCGAGGAGAAGCTCTACCGCAACTGGCTCGCCAAGGAGAAGCTCGTCACGTTGAGCGACGAGACGTTCGACAAGGTGATCGACGCCCTCGACGGGGTTCGGCTCGAGAAGCTGAGCGTCCACAACATCCTGAAGGCGGTTCGCGACAAGTACCCCGAGGTCACGAAGGAGTTCGAGGCGTTCCTCTGAACGCCGCGCCGAACCATGCCGGGAGCCCCGAATCGACCGCCCGAGAAGCTCCCCGAGCTTCCGGTGGCCCCGCCCGTCCCGGTGACGCCCGAGCAAAAGGCCCTGCGCCGGCTCGCGCCGTCCCGCGTTGCCCTCCTTCTGGATGTGTGGAAGGGGAACCTGAGCCCCGAGCTCACGGGCCCGTACGAAAAGGCCGAGGAAGCGTTCGCGCGCCGCGAGTTCGGTGAGACCTCGAGCGCTCTCGACCTCCTCTCGATCCGCTTCACCGAGCCCCGATGGCCGTCCCTTCCGGAGCCGTTCCGCCGGCTGCGCGTCCCGATACCGGCCCCGATGCCGCCCCACTGGGACCCCGAACACGCGCTCACCGCCGCCGACCGCGAGATGCGACGGGCCCATCGGGCCGCCGAGGATCAGCTCGCGCTCGCCGGGGGGACCGTGGTGTGGGCCCGCGCCCACGGAGTCGCGGCCGACGACCTCGCGGCTTGGACCGAGGAGGCGAGGGCGACCTTTGGCAGCGAGGGCGCCTCGCCGGGGTTCTTCGAACGGATCGACCGGGTCTGGACCGCCGTCCGCGAGCGCACGCCCCTCCCGAAGTCCTTGGGCCGAGCCCCACCGGCGTCGGCCGTCCCCGACCCTGCGGACGCCTGACCCCGTGACCGACCCGCCACCGAGCCGGGCGCGCTCTCGCGTCCACCGGGACGAAGGCGAGGTCACCCAGTGGCCTCGGGGCCTCGTCGGGTACGTCCCGGCCGGCGCGGACGAGTCGGCCCCGTCGCCCGAGGAGGACCGCACCCACAATCGGCTCCTGCTCGTCGCGCGCCTCCTGGGCGTGCTCGCGGCGAACGGCGAGGACGTCACGCCCGAGCTCGAGCGGCTGCGGGCCGCCGAACGCGCGGAGGCCGCGCACGACCGCGCCCGATCGAGGGAACTGGTCGAGCGGTTGCTGGGCGATCTCGCCGCCCGGCCCCGGTCGCGGGCCCCGACCGAGCCGAACCGTTAAGGCCGCCCGGGCCGTCCGGCCCCCGAATGGCCTCGCCACCGCGGTTCGGAACGTTCTCCGTCGTCGCCTTCGAGCGGGAGACGGCCACGTGGGGGATCGCCGTTCAGTCGAAGTTCATCTCGGTCGGCGCGGTCGTCCCGTGGGCGGAGTCGGGCGCGGGCGCGATCGCGACGCAAGCGCTCGCGAACACCCACTACGGCCCCGACGGGCTCGCGCTGCTCCGCAAAGGGATCGGCGCCGCCGACGTCGTTCGGCGGCTGACCGCGTCGGATCCCGGCCGGGAGGAACGACAGCTCGGCGTCGTCGACGGAAAGGGCGGCGCGGCCTCGTTCACGGGATCGAAGTGCATGGACTGGGCCGGCCATGAGGTGGGAGACGGTTTCGCCTGCCAGGGCAATATTCTCTTCGGTCCGGCCGTCGTCCGGGCGATGGCTCGGGCGTACGAGTCGACCGGCGGTGACCTCCTCGACCGTCTGCTCGCGACCCTCGCCGCAGGCCAGCGGGAGGGCGGGGACCGCCGCGGGATGCAGTCCGCCGCGATCCTCGCCGTGCGTGCCGGGGCCGGTTATGGGGGGAACGACCGCTGGGTCGACGTGCGGGTCGACGACCACCTTTCCCCGATCGAGGAGCTGCGACGCGTATTCCAGTTGTACGACATGACGATGCTCCAGCGGGAGGACCCCGCGACGCTCGTCCCGATCGAGGGGGAGGTCGCGCAGGAGCTCCAGCACGACCTCGGCCTGCTCGGCTACTACTCCGGGCGCCTCACCGGCCGCTGGGATGCGGCGAGCCGGGCGGCGTTCGACCGGTTCGTCGGCGAGCACAACTTCGAGAACAAGCAACGAGAGGACGGCAAGGTCTGGCCGTCGATCGTCGACTACCTGCGTCGGCGCGCCGAGGCGGAGAGCGCCCGTCGGACCACGACGGCGCCGATCGTGCCGAACGCGCTCGACCGGGGGCCGGGTGCCGCGCCGCACGGAGGAGGACCATCACCGCCCGCGACGAAGAAGCGCTCCCGGTCGAAGTGACGGCGGTCGTCCGCCACGCATGCGCGAGCGCCCACGCTGCCGAGCGCTTGCGACGCGCCGTCGCGGCCGACACCCCGGACTACGTAGCGCTCGCGGTCGAGGGCCCCGAGCTCGTCGTCCGCCTTCGGGCCGCTTCGGCGGCGAGCGCCCGGGCGACGCTCGAGGACCTGATGGCCTGCCTCGCGGCTGCCGAGAGGACCCTCGCGACCTCACCCGCCGCCTAGCGACCGAGGAGCGGGGTGAGCCCCGCTACGAGGGGCGGAAGGACCGACTCGATCGGCCCGACGACGCCGACCGAGACGTCACGGAAGACGGGCGCCTCCGGGTCGCCATTCACGGCGAGGAGTGCCGGGGCGCGCCGCCAACCAACCATGTGGTTCGGCGAGCCCGAGACCCCGAGGAGCACCGCAAGACGAGGGGCGAGCTGGCGCCCCGTGAGCCCGACCTGGAGCTGGCGGGGCATCCAGCCCGCGTCGACGACTCGCCGGGTCGCCACGAGGCCCGCGTTCCACGGTGCGACGAGCGCCCGGACACGGGCGATCCCCTCCGGACCGCCGACCCCCATACCGACGACGACGAGGACCTCTCGGCGGGCGATCCCCTCGAATCCCTCCGTCTCCCGGCCCTCGGCGACCCGCTCGACCGTCGCGCGGAGGTCCACCGGCGGGAGCGTCCTCCAGCCGAATCCGTTCCCCTCGCGTTCGTCGGGGGGAGGCGCGAACGCCCCGGCGCGTACGGTCGCGAGTCCGGGTCGGCTCCGACAGGAGATCTGGGCCACCGTCCGCCCGCCGAACGAGGGTTTCGCCCAGCGCAGGGCGAGCGACGGCGCGGTGGTCGTCACCCCGACCGCATCCCCCACGAGCCCGAGCCCCCGACGCGCCGCGAGCTGTCCCGCGACCTCGCGGCCGAACGGGTCGGAAAGGATGAGGACGGCCGCCGCGTGGGGTCGGGCGTCGAGCACCGACCCTACTCCGAGCGCCACGGCGCGGGATTCCGGAGGGCCGTCCCTCGTCGGCACGTGGTAGCCGGCGAGCGCCCCGGCCCGCTCGAGGCGGAACGTCCCTGCTTCGCTCGGGGGTCGGCCGACCCAGAGGACCGAGGGCCAGTGGTCGGGGAGGGCGCGCCGTACCTCGGCGACCGCCGCGAGCGCCTCGCCGGCGAGATCCGAGTTCTCGTCGCTCGCCAGCACGAGCACCTCCCGATCGTCCCGTAACGGACGGGAAGGCTCCGCCCACGGGACCGGTCGCGGCCGCCGGGGGAGGAGGAACGGCGCGAGAGCGGCGGCTGCGTCGCGCACGCGCTCTGCAATGCTTCCCTCGGAGAAGAGCCGCGGCGACCGCGCGGGAGCGACCTCCTCGACCGACTCGACCACCGTACGGGAGCCCGCCGCCCCGACCTGGGTCGGGTCGACCCCGAGCTCCGCCGCGGAAACGATCTCGATGCGGGGCTCGGTCCCGGCCGAGCGCGCCTCGGGGGCCGCCTTGAGCGGCTTCGTGATCTTCTCCCCGACGCTGACGAGCAGCGGCGCGTGCGCTCGGTAGCTCGCCCAGCCGACCGGGGTGTCGACCGATACCTCGAATCCCGAACCCGTCGCGTCGCGCCGGACCGACCGCGCTTCGCTGAGGACGGGAACCCCGAGCAACGCCGCGACCTCCGGTCCGACCTCGCCGGTCTCGCTATCGGTCGTCCGGGCGCCCGCAAGGACGAGGTCGTGACCGACCCGCCCGAGCCCGCTCGCGAGCGACCGCGCCGTCGCGAGCGCGTCCGAACCGGCGAACGCGGGGTCCGTGAGCAGGAGGACCCGGTCCACGCCGAGCTGGCGGAGCTCGCCGAGCACCGGCCCGACCGCGGGGGGGCCGAGAGAGAGCACCGAGACCGTTTCGCCCGGTCGCCGGAGTTCGAGCGCTACGCGCACCGCACGCTGGTCGAACGGGTTCAGGAGGAGCTCGACGCCCTCCCGCACGACCGTGCGCCGGAGCGCGTCGTAGCGGATCCGGTCGGCGGGCGGCACCCCCTTGACCAGGACGGCGAAGTCCACCCGGATCCCTTCGGCGAGCGGGGAGCCGCGCGGGCGGATAAGTACGGCCTCCGGTTCGCTCCCCCATGGAGCCCGGGCTCCCGACGACCCGTGGAGGGGCGACCGCGTCGCTCGGCCGGTACGTCCTCGGGGTGGCGATCACGGTGGGGGCGATCCTCAGCCAGTACGTCGTTCCCGAGAGCTTCCCCTCCGCCCGCCTCCTGTATGGGAACCTCCCGGGCGACCTCGTGGTGGTCTACGGAATCCCCTCGCTCGCCTTCTTCCTTCTCGTGGGGACCGGGCCTTTGCGGGACGGCGCGCGGCGGATGCGTCTCGCCGCCCAAGAGGGGTTGCGCTGGTACGGCCTCCTTTCGCTCCTCTCCCTCCTCGTCGTGATCGTCCTCACGCTCGTCTACCTCGCCGTCGACCCCTCCGCCCTCGATCTCGTGCGCCGGCCGAACCCAGCGCTCGAGCAGGCCGCGAACGACCCCTGGTTCTACGTCGGATTCTCGTTCGTCATCGGGGCGTTCGAGGAGACGATCTTTCGGGGGTGGATCTTCGGCTACTGGCGCGACCGGCCGGGGTCGTGGGTCGTCCCCGCGACGTGGACGAGTCTCCTCTTCGCCGGGGTCCACCTCTACTACGCCGCGACGTACCTCGAGGCGGCCCCCCTCTTCTTCCCCGGCCTGTTCTTCCTCGGATTCGCCTTCGCGGCGACGTACCGCTATTCCGGCGGGAACCTGGTCGTCGTCGCGCTCCTGCACGGGGCGCAGGACGCGACCGCGTTCCTCACGATCGTCCCCGGAGCCGCGGCGACGCTCGGCGTTCCGCTCCACTACCTTGTCGTCTTCGCCGGTGCCGTCGTCGCCCTCGGCCTCTACGTCCGTCAGCGCGGACGCGGCCCGCGACCCGAGGCCCCGGCCCTCTTCCCGGATTCCCGCGCGATCGACCCGTTCACGGGGACGGGGAGAGGATGAGCTCGACCCAGAGGCCGTCCGGCCCCTCGTAGAAGGCAACGACGGGCTTGCCGCGGTAGCGGATCTCGTCCACCTTCCGGGCCCCGGCCGCGACGAGCTTTCGCCCCGCCTTCGCGAGGTCGGCGACCCGGAATCCGAGGTGGTCGAGCCCTTCTCCCGCGACGAACGGCGTCGCATAGCGGGAACCTTTCGGGTACCAGTTGAGCTCGAGCTGCTGGTGGGAGGACCGATCCTCGAAGAGCACCCAGGCCCCTCCGTGAACCATGCGGCCGCGCCGCGACTCGACCAGACCGAGCCCCTTCGTTACGAACCGCGTCGACTTCGCCAGATCGGTGACCCGCAGGCCGCAATAGTCGAGGTACATCTCGCCCGCGAACCCCCCCCGAAGCCTTAGCCCTTCGTCTTTCGC
>DAIDCO010000044.1 GCA_027309555.1 bacterium | reverse complement strand
GTACTCGTTCGGCCGGTCCGTACGGTTCTCGGCGAGGATCGCCCACCGACCCGTGAGCGGGTCGCGCCGGAACTCCGACACCGTGATCGATCGGAGAGGGCCGCGCCCCTTATCAGAGATGGGCCTGGGGACGTACGAGGTCGACGAGCCGCCCGGAGAGGAGCGGAACGAGAAGCTCCGACGGCTCGAGGCCCCCGTGGGCGCTCGCGCTCACGCGGAGGCGGGCCGGGGCGCCGGGGACCCGGTAGGTGATGCCGGCCGGACTGGCCACGAGGACCAGGAGGTCGCCGAGCCGCGCCTCGAGTTCCGGGTGGAACGGCGGCGGTCCGAACAAGCCCCGTTCGACCGCCGTCCGCATCCGTAGGATCCGGTGACCCGGCGGAAGGCGCCGGGCGAGCGCTTCCTCGAGGGCCGGGAGCGTGCCGGGCCGCGCCGCGAAGAACCCCGCTCGCCGGTCCCCCCCGGGCGGGTGCTGGAGCCGCGAGCGGATCGGCGGCTCTCGATCGATCGCGATCTCGGCCCCGCGCTCGGAAGGCACGTGGCCGTGATCGCTCGTCAGGACCACGGTCGTCCGTCGCGCGGTCGCCCGGGGGATCCGTCGGGCGGCCGCGCTGAGAATGCGTTCCACCTGAGCGGTCTCGAAGGCGGCGAACTCCGGTCGCGGTCCCCGCAGGTGCGAGACGGTGTCGAGCTCGTCCCAGTAGGCGAGCAAGAGCGGGGGAGGGGCGGGCCGACCCAGTACCTCGGCCAGTCGGTGGGCGAAGTCGGCCGCCGTGCTGTAGCCGACGTACTCGGCCCCGTCGTAGAGGAGCCGGGTGAAGCCGCTCTCTTCGTAGCGGTCGCGGCTCACGGCGACCGCCTCCACTCCGCGGTGGAAGAGATTCGGCACCCCCGAGATCACCGCGGGGGTCCACTCCGGGCCGATGAGCGCCTCCGCGGAGGTGACCCCGACCGGGGACATCCGGAGCATCTCCGCCACGGCCCCGTAGGCGGGGAGGTACATCCGGTGACCGACGACCCCATGGCGTCCGGGCGACTGGGCCGTCGAAAGGCTGGGGAGCGCCACGGCGGTGGTCGTCGGAAAGACGGTCGTGATCGGGCGCGCGCCTCGGACCCAGGCCGAAGGGAATCCGCCGAACCCGACACCCCTCGGCTCGCCGGCCGGCTTCCAGCCCAGGCCGTCCACGAGGAGGAGCAGCACCGGCCCCTCGGCCCGTCGGCCGTGGAACGGGTCGAGCGACGCGACCAGCGGGGGCAACAGCCGGGGTTCGTCGCTCGGCTCGTGACCGAGAGCGCGAACGACCGAGGCCGACACGTTGGGAAGGGAACGGCCCCCGTAGGCCGGCAAGGGAATCCCCAGGACCGGGTCCGGGCGCAAGAGCGCGCGCGCCGCGCGCGCCGCTTCCGACGATCCCGTTTCGCTCACGTCCCGGTCCGGCCGCGTCCGACGCGCTCCGAACGGTCGACCGCGGGAGGTACTTAATCACTCCATGGTGCCCGGCCCCGCCGGGCCGTCCACCGCGAACCCATCGAGCGACGCTTGACGCTGGGTTCGCTCGGTGAGCCGTTCGGTCCGCACCGAGAGGGTCCGGATCGGTCGCCGGCGTCCCGCGCGTTCCGACTCCCAGAGCTCGCGCGCGAGCCGGACGGCGAGTTCCACGAGCGGGGCGACGCCTTCGCGCGCCGCGGAGAGCGAGCGGACCCGTTGCGTGCGGGAAAAGTCAGCCCACCGGAATGCGACCCCGACCGAACCGTAGCGGAGCCGTTCGCGGTCGAGGGAGCGGGAGAGCTCCTCGGCAAGAGTGCGCACCGCGGTTTCGACCTCGTCCCAGTGGTCGACGTCGACGGCGAACGTTCGGTCGCTCGACCGAGAGCGGGGCCCCGAAACGGTCGCGGGCTCGAGAACGGGCTCGCCACGCGCGAGCGCCCCGAGCTCGTCGCCGAAGGAGCCGAGAGCGCGTCGCAGCTCCGACGGCCGAGCCTTCGCGAGGTCGCCGATCTGCTCGATCCCGAGCCGTCGGAGAAGCTCCTCGGTCTTCGGCCCGACTCCCGGGACGGCCCGCACGGAAAGGGGCGCGACGAACGACGCCGCCTCTTCGGGAGGAACGACGACGATCCCGCCGGGCTTCGCCCGGTCGGTGGCGATCTTCGCGACAGCGCGGCTCGTCGCCACGCCCAGCGAGGCGGGAAGGCTCAACTCGGCTCGAAGCTCGGCCTGCACCCGTTCGGCGATGGCGCGAGCGGCGCCGGCGGACGGCACGTCGAGGTAGAGGGCCGCTTCGTCGATACTGTACGGCACGACCGTGCCCGCGTGCCGCCGCAGCACTTCTCGGACCTCCCGGCTCGCCTGTTCGTACTTCGCGAAATCGGGCGGGATCCATACGGCCTCAGGGCAGAGGCGCGCCGCCACCACCGCCGGCTGCGCGCTCGCGACCCCGAACTTCCGCGCCTCGTAGCTCGCGGAGAGGACGACCCCGCGCGACGGTCCCTCGGACGGGGGCGGCCCCACGATCACCGGTCGCCCCGCGAGCTCGGGCCGGTCGCGGAGCTCGCACGCGACGTAGAACGCGTCGAGGTCGACGTAGACGACCCATCGCGCGAGGGGCGTCTCGGGGGGAGGGAGGCCCGGAAGTCCCTCGGCGCGACGGCGGCCGCTCGGAGGTTCGTTCGGGGCGGCCACGCGTTGCACCGCCTACCGGAAGGTGCCTGAGCTACAAAGCAGGCATCCGGGAGGTCGAGGAACGGGAGGCCCGCGGGCTACGGCCCGCCGAAGTCGACCGCCTTCGCGTCGACCGCGATCCCGTTCGGACCGATGGCGTAGGGCTGGACGGTGCGGACGTGGCTCGTGCGACGCATCTTGAGGACCCGAAGCGCCAGTCCGACCCGATGGCCGTCGGTTCCCGTACGGTAGGCGAGCAGGATGACCCCGTCGGCGACGTACTCGGAGAGACCATCCCGACTCACCTCGGGGTGGATCGGGTCGGCCTCGGCGGTCAGCACCGTGGTGGCCCCGGACTCCCGGCAGGCGGCGGCGAGCGCGAACAGGGTCTGGCGGCGCCCGGGCTCGTCGTCGCTCAACATGTTGAGCAGCGAGACCGAATCGACGACGATCCGCTGGGCGTGGAGGGCGGTGAGCTCCTTCCCGAGCTCGCCCTGGATGCGGTGGAGGCTCTGGCGGGTCTCCTTCGGGTCGAGGCGGAGGATCTTGAGCGAACCGTCCTTGACGGCGGGGTCGACGGGCCAGCGAAACTGCCGAGCGCTTTCGAGCAGCGGGGCGACGTCCTCTTCGAGGGAAAGGAAGACGCCCTTCTCGCCGCGAGCCGCGCCCGCGAGCAGGAACTGGAGCCCAAAGCAGGTCTTGCCCGTTCCGGGAAGTCCCGTGACGAGCACGACATGCCCGGCCGGGAATCCCCCGCCGATCATCTCGTCGAGGCCGGCGACCCCCGTCGGCACCCGCGGGCGCCCGGGCTCAGACTCGTTCATACTGTGTGGTCACCAGCCCATTGAGCGCATTGATGCGGATCACGAAGCGGCCCAGGTACTCGGCCGGCAGGTGGGCGAGCACCGGCATCGACTTCCGGATCAGCATGGTCCGCTGCCGGTGCGAGCGGCTCGGGCTCGACTGCCACGCGAAGTGCAGCACGACGTCGACCGAATCGAACACCGCCTGCTCGACCGCACCGGAAGCGACCCCTTCGGAGAGCAGCAGATAGACGATCCCGTTCCACTCCTTGGCCCGCCTCCGAAGGCCCTTCAACAGCGTGAGGAGGTCCCCCGCCGCGATCCCGTCGCGGACGAGAAGGTCGGTGAGCGAGTCGACGATCACGAGGTTCTTCGGACCGGTCTCCTCCGCCGCGTCGGCGAGCGCGCGCACCGGCCCGGCGTCCGGCCGCAGGGAGGCGGGCGCTCCCGAGAGCAGCGGGCTTCGCACGGAGGCCCAGTCGCTCGGCACGACCGTGTCGGCGAAGTACGTCGGCGAGAGGTCGCGGAAGACGAGGTGACGACGGAGCACCTCGGGGTAGACGCCGGCGAACGCCGCGCGCAGCTCGGTCATCACCTGGACCTCCGAGCGGCTCGTGCTGAGGTAGGAGACGGACGCCGGGTAGAGGAACGGCCCTTTCGCGTTCCCGAGATAGAAGCGGTGAAGCCGGGGATCGTCGAATCGCAGCATCAGGTGCGCGGCCGAGGTGAGCGCGAACTCTTGGTGGCCGGCGCCGGACTCGCCGAACAGGAGCACGACGGAGCCAGCGGGGAATCCTCCGGTGAGGTAATCGAAGTCCGGAACCCCGCTCGGCACGCGGGGCGGCGCTTCCTCCGGGTCGGCGGCGGACGGAGTGGCGCCGGACTGCGTCGGGTAGAGGTACGGGCGGGGGGAATCGGTCGCCATCGGAGATCGAAGGGCGAACCGTCCGAGCCGGGTCTCGGGTATTAGTAGACTCGTTTGGACCCGCGGCGCCGACCCGCGGTTCAGCGGGCCCCGGTCTTGAGGAACTCGCGCAGCAGCACCGTGGCGTACGCTCCTTTCGGAAGCCCGAACCGGAACCAGACGCCGGTCGCGTCCGGCGCGAGGCCGATCGGCGGGAGCGGCACGAGTACCGGTCGCCAACCCCCTCGGCTCGCGACCTCGGGCGCCGAGGGAAGGCGGAAGCCGGCGCGGTCGATCCCCTCTTCCGTGAGGAGCGCCTCGAGAAGGTCCCCGACGGGACCGGACGACCGCGGTGTCTCGAATCCGACGAGCGGCCCCGCTACCCGGGCGCGGAGCCGGGCCACGAGGTCGCGGCACTCGGGCAGGTTGTCGAGCTCGACGGGCACCGCGTCCTGGCTGCGAACGGTGCCGTCCCGGCCCAACCGGAGGATCCGGTCGCCCGGACTCGGCACCTCGAGCGAGATCCCGGCGGCGTACCGACGGCTCAACCATCGATTGAACAAGAGGGCCTGGTAGGCGTGTACGAAGAGCAGCCGGAGGTCTCGGGAGAGCGCCCGGAGCGCTCGGTCGGGCGGATGGCCCTTTGCGAGGTGCTCGAGGAGCGCACGCTCGAACCGGTACTCGGCGGGGAACTCGCCGAGGGCCCGGACCGGGTCGCGGTGCGTGGAGTACGCCCGTCGCGCCTCATCGCCGATCCCGACCGTCCCACCGGCCGGCAGCGCCGTGAGGTAGACCTCGACCGCCCCCGCGACGTCCCCGCGTACGAGCTGTCGTCCCACCTCGTGGGTCACGGGACGCACCTCTCCGAACCGCTGGGGGCCGAAGAAGTTCGGGAAGCCTCCCGCCCCCCGCAGTTCCGCCTCCGTCTCCCGGAACCGGCGGATCGCCTCTGCCGGAGGTAGGTCGAGCTCCGTGACGCGGACCTCGAAGGCGTTCCCGTAGTGGTGGCCGAGCACCAGCCCGTCGCGGGCGCGATACGCGTCGAGGACCTCCACCCGAGGAAGTCCGAGCTCTCCCTCGGGGAGCGGGCCGCGATAGGAGAGCAATCGGTCGGTGACGGCCCGGCGGTCCTTCGTCCCGGACCACTGTACCGCGTGCGGAGCGAGCCCGAGCCGTCGGGCGATCGCCGCGCCGAGCTCGTGTTGTTCCCAGTCTTGGCTCGCGACGCGGAGGACGGCGAACGCCCCCTCGGGATCCGGGAGCGGATAGCTCGAGACCTCACTGACCCGGAACTCCTCGGCGCGCGCCTTCGTCCGGCCCGCGACCGGCGCCGTGGAAGAGAGGAAGAATTCGGTCCCGACCGCCCGCTCGGAGACGGGAGGGGCCCAGCGCGTCACCCCCGGCGGAGTCCGGCCGTCATTATTACCTAATGGCTGAATACGCCCCGGGGACCCGATGATCCAGGCGACGGCACGGGTCCTCCGAAACGTTATCGAGCTCGAGGTTGGCCGAGACACCTGGGTCGGCCGCCCCAAGGAGGCCGCGGAGGCCGGATTCGGCCGCCGGATCGCCGCGCTCTTCTCGACCGATTACGTCGTCCTGCGGCCCGAGGCACCCGAGGAGGTCTACGCCACGGTCTCCTATCGCTCGAAGAGCGATGAGATCCGGATCCAGATCGGCGAGGAGCACTGGAAGACCCAGGCCACGGCGTTCGGGCCGATGACGATCGAATACGGCGGGGTGCGCTACACGATCAACGAGCGGGTGACGGGCCGGTTCGCGATCTTGAACGGGGCGGAACCGGTCGCGGTCGGACAGCTCGGGTTCCGTTCCTGCGTGATCCGCGACTATCCGGTCGATCTCGAGACGTTCCTCGCGACCCTCGCGCTCGGCTACGTGGTCCGCACGCTCACCAAGGAGATGTTCGGCTGAGCCGCATCACGGACGGCGACCGACCGGGACGAGAGGGGCCGGCACCGTGGCCCGTGTGCTGTGGATCCTCGGACGCAGCCCGCGCGCGATGCGATGGCGATGGGCCGAATGATGGGGGAGGGAGAACATGTGGTACGGGATCGGCAGCAGGACGCCGGCTCCCGCCACCACGGTGAGCGCCGCCACCGTGTAAGCGAAGTGGACGCCGTACGTCGCGTAGAGCCAACCTCCGACGAGCGTGCCGAGGAGACTGCCCGCACCCGCGAAGGCGTTGTAGAGCCCGAGCGCGCGGCCTCGCGCCGAGCGGCCCACCAGGCGGACGAGGAACAGCGTGCTCGCCGTGCTGATGAACGCCCACGTGACGCCGAGGAGGGCGTTCAATAGGGTGAGCCAGAGGAGGAGCGTCGGCGAGCCGAGGCCGAGGAGAACGTAGACGGGTCCCCACAAGAACAGGAGCATCAAGAGCACCCGCCCTCCGAGCGACTCGAGGAACACGGACTTCGGAGAGTGACGCTCGACCGCCTTCCCTGAGTGGAAGAAGAGGGCGGTCGACGCCGCCGCCGAGCCGAGATAGACGATGAAGACCCCGGCGTCCGAGAAGTGGGCGCCCTGCCAGAGGAAGACCGGGAACGGACCGTAGAAGATGTCGAAGCCGACGCTCATGAGTCCGAGCGCGGCGAGGAAGACATACTCGCGACCGGGAAGGCGCTCCCGACTCGGGCGGGTGAGATCGATCAGTCCGACGACCCGCGAGCGGAAATGCCGCAGACGTTCCACCACGCCCCGGTGGAGGTGCACGAGGTCGGCGACCGAGCGGCGATCGACCCGCGCAGCGGAGGCCGGTTCCTCGATCCACGCCCAGGCGATCCCGGCGGAGACGAGCGCGAGGACACCGGAGACGATCAGCAGGGCGGTCATCACCTGGATCGCCGGCTGGTTGTAGCCGATCACGAAGAGCCAGACGAAGCCGAGCCCGAGCCCGACGGTCGTTCCGAGCCCGGAGATCAATCCGAAGAGGCCGATGTCCTGGGGCCACCAGCGCTTGTGCCGGGTCTCGAGGAGCAGCATCGTGCCGATCGGGGCGCTCGCCGCGGACGCGAGGCCCTCGACGACGTTGAGCCAGAAGTACGTCAGCAGGTCGTGGGCGAGGGCGATGAGGATGATGCTGACGCCCGTCGCGAGGAACGACCCGACCAGGAAGAACTTGCGGTGCGCGATCCGGTCGGAGAGGTTCCCCCATAGGATCGTGAACGGGACCTGGCTCATCGCGCTCGCCGCAATGATGATCGTGACCGCGAAGGCGCTCGCGCCGAAGTGCTGGAGCGCGAGCAGCGGGATGAGCGGCATCGCGATCCCGTCCGAGATCGCGAGGGGAAGGTAGGAGAGGAACCAGAGGTCGCTCGACGACGGGCGGACCACGGTGCGGGCTTTGATGTCGAGCGCCACGACCTCCGCACCTCGGTGAGGAGTCGAAATCCGGGACCCGGTGGATAAAGAGTCGGTTCGTTGCGAAGTGCGCGCGCCGTCGTCCGGCGCGGACCCGTTCCGGGGTCGCACGGCGCGTCAGCGTTCCGAGAGGCCGAGCTCGACCACGAGCTCCCGGTGCTCGGCTTCCGAGATCCACTCGACCCGCAGGTACTCCGCGAGGTAGGCGTTCGAGACGCCGAGCTTCTTGGCCTCGTTCACGACGAACCGGTAGGCCTCGACCTCGGTCCACCGCCGAACGTAGCTCACGCCGGGGGGCCAGAGGTCGGCCCCCCCCTGGCGTTGGACCACGTGGCAGAGCTCGTGGTAGATGTCTAGAAAAAGCATGAGCGCCGAGCTCGAACGAAGATGCGCCTCGCCGATCACGATGCAGTCGGCGCCGGGCGAGACGATCGGCCGCCACTCGCGCCGCACCCCCTTCGGGAGCTCGAACGGCGAGACGTACATCCACATGTCCTGGGGTACGAGCTCGATGTACGTCGACCGGAACAACTCGGCGCGCGGCCCGGGCTTCGGGACGAGACGGCGGGCGGCGTCGAGACGGTCGAGACCGGGGAAAGCGGCGAGGATCGGGTGACGACCGAGCGGCAACTCCCGGTGGATGCGAAAGCCCCGCGGCGTCCCTTCGTCCGAGTCGTGGGGGCTCGCCGGTCGGCTCATTCGTCGCCCCGAACGCGCGAGAGAGATAAAGGCCCCGGAGCGGCGATCCGCTCCCTAGCGTTTTCCCTCCGTCCGGCTTCCCCGGCGTCGTGACGGCCCGCCCGGTCGACTTCGGCTCGATCGCCGGAGTCGCCGTCGGCCACGCCGAGACCGCCGACGGGACGAGCGGCGTCACGGTCGTCCGGTTCGACGCTCCCGCACCGACCGTCGTGGACGTGCGGGGGGGTGCCTCGGCGACGTACGACACGGCCTCGCTCTCGCTCGACGCGACGTTCGGGCGGCGGTGGGCGGTTTTCCTGTCGGGGGGAAGCCTGTACGGTCTCGACGCCGCGCGCGGGGTCCGAACTCGGATCCTCGAGACGGGCGGGGGGCACCGGGCCTTCCGCAACCCGAACCTCGTCGTGCCCATCTCCGGTGCGGCGCTCTTCGACCTTTCCGCGACGCGCGCGCCGGTGCCCGACTACCTTCCGCTTGGGTACGAGGCCACGCAACGCGCGGTCCACGGAACGGTCGCGGTCGGCCGCGTCGGCGCGGGCGCCGGCGCGACCGTCGGGAAGTACCTCGGGCGGGTCCGTTCGATGCCGGGAGGCGTCGGTGCCGCGGCGAGCCGAGACCGACGATTCGGTGCGGTCGGGGTCCTGGTCGCGGTGAACGCGGTCGGAGGGATCCGGGACCCGGCCGACGGCCGATGGGTCGCGGGCGCGCGCGGGAAGCGAGGCGAGATCGTTCCTCCGACGGACGAACGCGGTCCTCGCGACCGCGCGACGGGCACTACGCTCGCCATTGTGGTCACCGACCTCGCGGTCGACCGGCCCACGCTCTCGCGGATCGCCGCGATGGTCCACTCGGGGCTCGCGGCGGCGATCTCTCCCTTCCACAGCACGACGGACGGGGACGTGGTCTTTGCGGCGACAACGGAGCGGAGGCATCGGGAAGGAAAGGACGCGCGGCCCGGCGAAACGGCGGACCGGCTCGGCGTCCGGGCCGCCTCGCTCGCGATCGTGGCGCTGCTGCGCGCGGTGGGCCGGTGAGCCCCGCGTCCTAGGCCCCGGGCCGTCGCCGCAACGACGTGCCTCGCAGGCCCCGGATCAGATCCGCCTTCGTCACGATCCCCCGGACCTCGCCCCGGTGCGCCACGAGGACCCCCGGGTACCTCCCGAGGAGCGGAGGAAGGAGGTCGGCCGGGAAGCCCTCGTCGACGACCGGGTACGCGACCTCGAGCACGTCCCGCACGTGAAGTCGGTGGGCGTTCGCCTGCGCGATCGCCCGGAGCAGCGCCGACTCCGACAACGAGCCCACCACGCGTCCGTCGTCCAGCACGGGGAGTTGGGAGAAGCCCCCGCTCTCCATCCGTTGGGCCGCGGTCGCGAGGTTCGCCGACGACTCGACCGAAGTGAGCCCATGACTCATCAGTTCGGAAACGGTGAGACGCGGGGCGGCGAGGCCTTCCTGTGCCTCCAGGTACGCCAAGATGCGTTGGACGAGGTCGTAGGACGGTCGGATCTGCCCGCGCTCGATGCGGGAGAGCGTAGCATCGCTCCGACCGACCGCGCGCGCGAGCTCCCCGAGCGAGATCCCGAGCGCGCCGCGCCGCCGGCGGATCTCCGCGAGCGCGTCCATCCCGGGATGGACGCACGAACCCCGTTAATGCTGTTTGGGAAGGTTGCCGGGCGGTGCGGGGAAGGTTCGGCGACCTTAAAGGGCGCTGGCGAGGCGTACCGGCCGGCGTACCGAAAGGTAAAGGCCCTCCTCGACGATGCCCTGAGCGGCTCCATGGAGTCTCCCCCTCGCCGCATCGCGTGGATCAGCCCGCCGCCCGAGATCTGCACGCTCTGCAAGGAGCCGCTCGGCGTCCCCGCTGAGACCAGTTCCTGGAACGGGAGTCCCGCGCACCGCGACTGCGTCCGGATCCATCTGCTCCAACGAGACCCGGCGTTCCGGGACAGCGGAGAGCTCGAGGAGCCGACCGAGGAGCCCGGCGAAGGCCTGGACGGAGTCCTCCCTCGGGACGACGACGAGACCGATTTCGACTAGGGGAAGCGACCTCCCGGGAACCCGCGCAGGGCCCCGCAGAGCCCCGGTCTGTCGCTATTTCGGCTTCGCAACCCATAAAAGGACCGAGTTCGTGGAGCCGCCAGCCTGTGTGGCCAAATCGGGGGTAACTGCATGCCGGAAGTTGTCATCACCTGCGACTGGACGATGATGAGCAACCACCACGGAAAGGAGTTCCTCGGATTCGGAACGACGACCCCGGCGTTCATCTTCCCGGAGTCGGTCTACCAGCGGCTCTTCTACCCGATGATGGCGGTGGACGAGCACGGGTACCCCCAGCAGGCTCCCTACGGGATGCGGAAGATCGAGGCGTCCCTGATCGACGGAGGGTTCGATGCCCGCATCGTCCACCCGGGCCATCTCGACAAGTACCTCCCGGGAGAGGCCAAGGTCCTGCTGATCTCGGGGCACGACTACTTCGGCCTCAACCCCCCGAGCTCCACGTTCGGCGGGGTCATGCACCGCGAGCCGCTCAACAGCGTGAACTTCAAGCGGATGCTGACGCAGCCGGCCGTGGTCGAAGCGCGGAAGCGCGGGCTCAAGATCATTGCCGGGGGGCCGTGCGCCTGGCAGCTCGCCCCGTCGACACGCCAGAAGCTCCCCTTCATCCAGGAGTTCCTCGACTCGATCGGCGGCATCGACACCGTGGTGGAGGGCGAGAGCGATGTCTTCGTCCGGGAGATCGTGGCGAAGGCGCTGCACGACGAGTTCCTGCCCCCCCACGTCGTCCTCGCCGCGAAGGAGGCGCCCAAGGTCGAGCAGATCTCCTCCATTCGGTATCCGAGCGTGAACGGCCTCGTCGAGATCGGCCGCGGTTGCTGCCGCGGCTGCTCGTTCTGCTCGGTCACGACCCGACCGACCCGCTGGTACCCCCTCGAAAAGATCGAAGAGGAGCTCAAGGTCAATGCGACCCTCGGTATCCGCAAGGGCCTCCTGCACTCGGACGATGTCTTCTTCTACGGCAGCCCGAACATCATGCCGCACGAGGAGAAGCTGATCCCGCTCCTCCAGCTCGCGAAGCGCTACTACGAGCAGGTCGGTTGGTCCCACGTCGCGGTCGCCTCGCTCATGACCAAGCCGAAGCTCCTGCAGAAGTGCGCCGAGGTCCTCATCGACGACAAGCAGGCCTGGTGGGGCGTCGAGGTCGGTGTCGAGACCGGCTCGCCGCACATGATCACCGCTGCGATGCCCGGGAAGGTCGCCCCGTTCAAGGCGAGCCAGTGGCCCGAGCTCGTCGTCCAGGCCGCGGGCCTCATGAACGACAATCACGTCTATCCGGCGTGCACGTTCATCGTCGGGTTGCCGCAGGAGACGGAGGAGGACGTCCAGCGGACGATCGACCTCATCGACGACTTGTGGGAATTCAAGGCGCTCCTCGTCCCGATGTTCTTCGTTCCGCTCGGCCACCTCAAGTCCCGGGATTGGTTCCGCCGCGACCGCCTCTCTCCGCTCCAGGAGGAGCTATTGAAGCGCGCCCTCACCCACGGCATTCGCCAGTCGAAGTCGATGCTCCGGGACTTCTTCGATTGGGAAGGGACGCATACGCGCGTCTACCGCAGCGCCTTCCGCGGGTTCATCGGATTCCTCGAGACGATCGCGAAAGTGCACGGGCTCTGGAGCGAATCCGGCCGACCGGGGCGGTCCTTGGCCGACCCGACCCGGAGCCCCGAGCGCCTTCCCGTGCCCACCATCCCGGTCCGCGAGTGACCTCGCTTCGCCGGCGGTCTCACGCTTCGTCCGCCGGGAACTGCCCGGTCGATGGCCCTTCGGGCCGATGCACGGTGCGCGGGCGGTACCGGGGCAGCGCCGGCTCCTCGCCCGGAAGGGCGCGTCCCGCAACGACCTCGAGCGGTGTCTCCCGTCCGTTCCCGTCGTAGGCCCGCCAGGAGCCGGGGCCGAACGGGGCCCCGAGGATCAGGTGACGCGAGCCCCAGTTTCGGAAGAGCTGCAGGTCGGCGTCGGACGGATGGAGCGCTCCCGAGGGATGCGAGTGCACGGTTCCGACGACCGAGAGGTCGGCCGGTAACATGTACAGGTGGAAGTTCGCGTGGCGTCGGCCGGCGGTCGTTCCGGGCACCAGCAATAGCTCCCCGATCACCCCGGGGGGGTCCGCCCGCATCACGCCCCCGAACTCGTTGGGGTAGGCCGAACGGGCGCTCGCGAGCGCGCTGTCGAGGGCGTGACGCGAGATCGCCCGGGGCGTGGCTCCGAGCCGGGGCGCGTCCGCCGGCCGCTTACGCTGGGGGCGAAAGATCGGCACGAGCCCGCTCCTCCGACGGGACTTCGTCGGTCCACGGGAGGATCCGTTTGCCCCGGAGGCGCTGGAAGAAGCTCGACCCGAACCGCACGAGCGTCGCGCGGCGGGGCGACCGATAGACCGTGACGAAGGAGCCCGGATGGGCGAGGGGGTACTCCTCCTGCCCGTCCGCGATGACGAGCGAAGGGCGGCCGGGGTCGACCGACCGCAGACGGATCGTCCGGAGCGGGTCGACGACGAGCGCCCGGGCCTCGACGCGGAACGGGGCGATCGTCGTGACCACAAGCGCGTCGAGCCCCGGGTCGACGATCGGGCCAAGCGAGCTCAGCGAGTAGCCGGTCGATCCCGTGGGGCTCGCGACGATGATCCCGTCCGCCTGGACCCGCCCCACGACGTGGTCGTCGAACGCGAGCTCGAACAGGCCCATCTTCCCTATCTGAGCCGAGTGGAGCACGAACTCGTTGACGGCGTCGGGAAGCGGTGTCGCGCCGACCTGCGCGCCGAGCTTCATACGCTCTTCGAGGAAGTAGCGGCCCTGGAGGAGTCGCTCGAGAGCGGCCTCGAACTCCGCGGGGTGGTGCGCCTCGACCTCCGCGAGGATGCCCACCGTTCCGGCGTTGATCGGGAGGAGCGGCGCGTCGCACCGGCGCATCGCGTACAGAAACGTACCGTCCCCCCCGATCGCGACCAGTACGTCCGGCCGCAGCGATGCGAGCGGAGCGTGGGGTAGTCCGGGGGCCACCGAACGGACGTCGTCGCTCAGGAGCACCTCGGCCCGGTCCCCGATGGCCCGGACCGCCCGCTCGGCGAGCTCGATGGCCGCCGGCTTCGTCGGATTCGCGGTGAGGCCGATCTTCATAAAGGATACCCCGCCGCCGGCGCGTCCCGGGGGAGCGCGGGATCGCCCCAGGCGAAGACGCTCGTGCGGTCCTCGAGGTTGAGCGGGAAGTGGCCGAGCGCTCCGCCCGCCGCGTTGGTGACGCCACCTCCCGCCTCGATCAGGATCCGATAGGCGGCGGCGACGTCCGTCGCGCGGAGATTGCGCCCCGGCTCTTGGTTCTCGAAGAAATAGGCGTCGGCGCTGCCTTGGGCGACCAGCAGCATCTCGAACGAGGCGCAGCCCAGCGCGCGCACTCGATGCGCGTGCCCGGCGAGACGGTGGGCCCGTTCGGTCGCGCGGTGGCCCAAGTTGATGAGCAGCACCTCCCCCCGCGGATGCCAGGCCCGAGTACGGATCGGGTGGCCGTCGAGAAAAGCCCCCTCCCCCCGGGCCGCCCACCAGGTCGCGCCCCGGTTGAGGTCCCGGACGAGGCCGACGTCGATCCCCGCCAGATCCTTCGAGCCGAGGGCCAGCGAGACCGTGGAGAACGGGAGGTTGCGGATCGCGTTCATCGTGCCGTCGATCGGGTCGACGACGAGCGTGCGGTCCCCGCCGCGGACCACGTGGCCCGCTTCTTCGCTCACGAGGTCCCAATCGACCGCTTCCGTCTCGAGCACCCGGAGGATCTCCGACTCCGCGAGGCGGTCGAGCTCCTCGGTCGGCGTCCCGTCCGCGCCCATCGCCACGACGTCCCCGCGACGGGGCGATCCGGCCCAGTCGCGGACCACCCGGTGGACCGCCAAGGCGATCCGGTGGAGCACCTCGAGGTCGGGCCGGAGCGGGGAGCCCATGGGGTCGGGAACGGCGTCGGATTAAAATGAGGTTCCCCGACGCGGGCGAGCGGGCCCCGCCCGCCAGACGTTAAGTGGGGGGACCGCTCGGCCCGCCGATGGAGTTCCAATTCCTCGGCGGGGCGAACGAGGTCGGCTCGCTCGGCCTCGTCCTGCGCGACCAGGGCCGCACCCTCCTCTTTGACTACGGGATGACCACCTCGGACCCCCCGGCGTACCCGCGCCCGGCCCCGACGAACATCGACCTCGCGTTCCTCTCCCACGCCCACCTCGACCATTCGGGCATGACGCCGCTCTTGAGCCGCCTCCCCCGGGCCCGGCTCATCGCGACCCCGGTGACGATCGCGGTCGCGGACCTGCTGACGAAGGACGCGCTCAAGGTCGCCCGCCTCGAAGGCTACCTTGCGCCCTACACGCCGAGCGACATCCACGCCCTCCACGCCCGGTTCACCGCGGTCGACCGCCACGGGACGTTCCGGCACCGCGGGATCGAGGTCGAGTTCACTCCGGCCGGCCACATTCCGGGGGCGTCGATGATCCTGTACCGGGGCGACAAGGAGGTCCTGTTCACTGGCGACCTCCAGACGCTCCCGACCCACCTTGTGGGCGGCGCGGAGGCCGTGGAGGCCGACATCCTCGTGATGGAATCGACGTACGCGGGCCGGGAGCACCCCGACCGCAAAGAGACCGAGCGACGGTTCCGCGACAAGGTCGCCGAGACCGTCGAGCGGGGCGGCAAAGCGATCGTGCCCGCGTTCGCGGTCGGGCGAGCGCAGGAGGTGCTGATGTCGCTCGCCTCCTCGGGGTTCGAAACGTATCTCGATGGGATGGCGCGCAAGGTCAACGAAATCTACGAGGCGGCGCCCGAGTACCTGGCCGACGCCCGGCGCTTCCGCCGGGCCCTTGAGGGAGTTCACGTGGTCGAGCACCCGGGAGACCGACGCAAAGCGCTTCGGGAGGCCGAAGTGATCGTGACGACCGGCGGTATGCTCGATGGGGGTCCCGTCCTGTACTACATCGGCGAGCTCTACAAGGACGAGAAGAGCTCCATTTACCTCACGGGATTCCAAGTCGACGGTTCGAACGGCCGACGCCTGCTCGACGAGGGCTCGCTCGTCGTCGACGACACGGTGATCCATCCCTCCTGCGAAGTGATCAAGTTCGATTTCTCCGCTCACGCCGGCCACTCCGACCTCGTGCGAGTGGCGAAGGAAAGCCGGGCCGAGACGGTCGTGCTGATGCACGGGGACCATCGGGAAGCGCTGCGCGACGCCCTGGAAGGGTTCTGCCAGGTCATCCTCCCGGAGAACGGGAAGGCGTTCTCGCTCTAGCTCGGTCCCCGGTGTACGGCAGGTCGATCTCGACCGTGCCCATTGTGACCCGTGTCGGGCACTTCGTGAGCGGCGCCACCCCGCCATCGGGCGGTTGGATGCGGAGGGGATCAGCCCGACCGCGGCCGTCCCGGACGTCGACGTCCGCCGCGTGACCCGGGCAGGTGAGCCGCTCCGCGGCGAGGAACCCGACCGCCGGGAGACCCCCGAGGTGCGGGCAGACCCCCTCGAGGGCGTGCACGGCCAAAGGGGTACGCACGAACCGCACCGGCGTCGGGCCGTCCCTCCCTTCTCCGCTGGCCCCGTCGGGGGGCTCGGTCCTCGCAACGCCGGTCGAGCGCCACGTCACCGCGGGCGGGACCGGCGAACGAGCTACTTCGGCGTCCGGCGGGTCGACTTCGAGCGGGCGGGCTCGGCCCGAGAGGGCGCGGTCGCCTCGATCGTCTCGTCGAGGTCCTCGAATTGGGGAGCCTCCTCGACGGTGCTCTCCTCCATCGGAGGGAGTTCCCCCTTCGGGCGGACGAGGTCGCGCACGCTCTTCCAGAGCTCCTCGATCCCTTCCCCCGTCACGGCCGACACCTTGGGGCGGTCGGAGGACGACTTCGCGACATCCGCCTTCGTCTCCACGGCCAGGATGGGCAGGGTGGGGAACTCCTCCCGCCAGCGGGCAAGAAGCCGTTCTTGTTCCTCCAGGGTGTGACCCGACCCCCCCGACGGGTCGAGGATGAACAGGACCACCGTGGCGGCCCCGCGCACGGTCGCCTCCGCCTCGACCTCGGCGGGATTCGCCCGGTGGGAACGTCCGAGGACCCCGGGAGTGTCGACCACTTGGAGCCGGTCGAAGCCGAGGTCGGCATGACCGACCGCGATGGAGAGGGTGGTGAACGGATAGTCGGCGACCTTTGGCCGGGCCGTGGAGAGCCGGGCGACCAGCGACGACTTGCCGACGTTCGGGAATCCCGCGACGACGAGCGTGGGGTCTTCCGGGCGCAGCCGGGGGCGCTCGCGCAGGAATCGTTCGATGGCGCGCAGCCGCTCGATATCCCGGTCGACCTCCCGAACGAAGCTGGAGAGTCGCCCGTAGAACGAGCGGATGAGATCGCCGAGTTCCTCGGGCCCCCTCGCACTCCGGGTCTGCCGTTCGGCGTCGCGCGCCAGGCCGCGGATCCGCTCTTCGGCCCGGCGCAGCCGAACGAGGGAACGGTCGAGCGTGCCCTCCCCGAACGACGAGGCGACGAGCGAGCGCTCGAAATCGGTGAGGGGCGGGCGCGTGAGCGGCCGCGCTTCGAGCTTCAGGTGGCGGACGACGGTGGCGGAGCTTCGCACGATCTTGAGCTCGGCCCGCAACCGATCCCGCGCCGCCTTGGTCTCGCCGTGGGGAGTGGCGAGCGACGCCCGGCGGAACGCGATGTCGAGGATCTCTACCGACGGA
>DAIDCO010000043.1 GCA_027309555.1 bacterium | reverse complement strand
GCCTTTTGTCAGCAGATTGAGACATGTAATAGGCTGGTCGACAGACCAGTCTTTAACGACGGACTCGGTCCCGTCCGGCTCGATCAGGACGATCCGCGCGTGGGGGTTCACGATCGCGGTGCCACGCAGGTATTCGAGCGGCGACTGCCGGCTCCGCAAGTAGCGGGCCTTGAGCACGAGCTCGATCCGCGTGCCGTGAGGGCGGTCCCAGAGAACGAGGTCCTCCGAAACGATCTTCGGTTGGTTCTTCTGGGTGTCGATCGTGAGCTCGAGTACGTGCGCCGCCTCCTCCTCCTCGACCTTCGACGTGATCTTCGCGGGGCGAGCCGTTGTGAGGTTCGCGTAGAGGACGGCCGCGGAGATCCCGATCCCCTGCTGTCCGCGCGCCTGCCGGTTCTGATGGAAGCGGGAGCCGTAGAGGAGCCGGGCGAAGACGTTCGGGATCTCCCGACGCAGGATGCCGGGGCCGTTGTCGGTCACGGCGACGCGGTAGCGGTCCTCGCTCTCCTTCGAGATCTCGACCGTGACGTCGGGGAGAATGCGCGCGTCGTCCCCGGCGTCTAACGCGTTATCCACGGCCTCTTTGACGGTCGTAAGGAGCGCCCGTTGCAGGTTGTCGAAGCCCAGGATCTGCCGGTTCCGCTCAAAGAACTCGGCGACCGAGATCTCGCGCTGCTTCGCTGCGAGTTGCTGCGCGATGGTCGGAGGAGGCACGGCAGCCGGGAGGGGGGCGCCGCCCTCTTTAAGCGGCGTGTTCGAGTCGAACGGTGCGCGACTACAGGGAGGCGGGCGGCGACGCGCCCGGTCGGCTCGCCACGTCCCGCAGCACGGGCCGGAACGGTCGCCAGCGGGCCGACTCCGACGGGTCGATCTCGACCACGGATAGGCTCTCCTCGTTTCCGAGGGAAGGGAACGGCACCGTCGAGAGCGGGAGCGGCTCCCCCCGGGCGTCCCACGCACCCGAGCCCCCGCCGAAGACGATCCCGTCCTCGACCCCGACCCGGTTGACGTAGACGACCGGCACGGCGTTCTCGATCGCCCGGGCCGGTAGCAGCCGTTCGAACAGCCGCCGGCTCGTGACGGGGGAGGCCGAGATCACGATCAGTACCTCGGCCCCGGCGAGCGCCAGCTGACGCGAGACCTCGGGAAAGAACGTGTCGTAGCAGACCTCGAGGCCCACCGAGACGGCCCCGACGAGCACCGGGCGGCTCGCGTCCGTGGGCGTGAACTGGACGCCCTCCTCGAACGGTCCGAAGGTGGGCAAGTAGCGCTTTACCTGGACGAACAGCTCCTCGCTCGGAAGGAACGCGAGCGCCGCGTTGTAGATCTCGCCTTTGCGCTCGCCGGACGCGAGCGGGCTCCCGACCACGACCGTGGTACGGTTCGTCCGTGCGACTTCTCGCAGTCCCTCGGTCGTCCGGTCGCCGTCGGCGAGCGCGAGGCGATGGAACCGGTCCCCCACCCGATAGCCCGATAGGAACAGCTCAGGGAAGACGGCGACCTCGGCGCGCGCCGCGCGCACCACTTCCCCGACCCGCGCGGAGTTCCGCTCGACGTCCCCCGGAACGGGAGCGAGTTGGGCGAGGGCGATCCGCATCTCTACGGCCATGTTCGCCCGCTCTCATAACCGCAGCACTCGTGGCTCCTCGCGTTCCTTCCCCGGAGTCGGGGCCTCCATGCGGCGGAGACCTTCGGGGGGGTCCAGTTAGGACGGCGTCGAGTCCCGCGCGGCGAGTGCCGCGATCGAGTCGGTCCCTTCCGGCAGCCTCGCCCTTCCATCGGTCTTCGCCGGAAGCCAGGATGGCGTCGAGCGAGGGGAAGCCCGCCCGAGCGAGGAAGCGATCGGACGATCGATCACTCGACCGGCCGGCGTCGGGGTTTCCCCGACCTCAGTAAAAGTACCGCCGCACGCTGATCAAGTAGACGAACAGGAGCACGAGGATCAGAAAGAGGACCGTGATCGAATCGGTGAAGAACAGGTAGGCGGCTGTGCCGAAGACGATCACGATCGTCGTCCAGAGCGCCCAGGTCTCCTGGCGCCAGAGCGACGTCGCGACGCCGAGGAGCGACGCCCCTAGGATCACGAGGATCCCGGCCCCCAGGACATCGACCGATGGAAAGATCTCGAGGGACGGGGGAACGAGGGCGCCTACGTAGACGGCGAGGAAGAACAAGAGCCCCCCGAGGACCATCACGACCGCGAGGCCGGCGATGAGGATCGACACGACCGCGATCCCGATCGGTAGCCGGGGGCGGACCGGAGTCGGTTCCCAACGCGGCGGCAGGTGCTCGTAGCTCACCGGCCCCTCCGCGTGGGAGGTCCCGACCGCCGTCGATTCGCTCACGTTCCCGGGCTCCGCTTCGGCGAAAGCTCGCGGAGGGAAGATGTACCTTTCGTTCGACCGGCGGGCCTAGAAGCGTCGCTCGGCCGCCCCGTGCGCCAGGCGCTCGAGCAGGTGGCGATAGGGTCCCTGCGGGAGCGGCTGGAGCGCGCGGACGGCCCGGTCGGTGAGCGCGGCGGCCTCGCCGGCGACCTCGGCCGGCGCCTCCGTGAGCTCCGTGAGCTCCTTCAGGCGCAGGAGGTGCTTGGTCCGCTTGCGCCGCAGCTGGAATAGCTTCTCGAACTCCGCCTGGTGACGCGGGTCGAGCCCCTGGTAGGCCGTCAGCGAAAGGAGCGTGGGATTCCCCTCCCGGAAGTCCGTGAAGAGAGGTTTCCCGAGCAGGTCGGCATCCCCAAAGACATCGAGCAGGTCGTCGCGCATCTGGAATGCGACCCCGAGCGCCTTCCCGTAGGTCTCGAGGGCGTTGATCACCGGCGCGCTCGTCTCGGCGATCTCGGCGACGGAGGCGAGGGCGGCGGCGATGATCGCCGCGGTCTTGCGCTCGGCGATGCGGAAATAGTGCTCCCGCCCGCTCGACAGGTCGAAGCGCGACGCTTCCTGGAGGACCTCGCCCTCGACGAGGTCGGCGCAGGCCTCGCCGCAGCGCAGGATGATCGAGGTCGGGTACTCCGCCGCGAGCTCGAACGCGCGCACGAACAGGTAGTCGCCCGTCACGATGGCGAGCGGCATCCCGAACGCGCGGGGCATCGACGGTCGGCCCCGCCGGGTCTCCGCGTGGTCGATCACGTCGTCGTGCACGAGGGTCGCGGTGTGGATGAGCTGGAAGGCGGCCGCGAGCGAGTGGATCGGGCCGGTCGAATCGGCTCCGAGCGCGCGGTGGGCGGCCGCCATGACCAGGGGCCGGACGCGCTTGCCGCCCGTCGAGCAGGCGTAGCGCGCTGCTTCGGTCAATTGCGCGTAGGTGGAGCCGAGGACCTGATTCAGCCGCCAGTCGATGTCCGCGACGTCCCGGACGAGCACCCGCAGAACCTCCGAAAGCTCGGTCTCGGTCCCCGCCCCCAACGTCTGCGCGACGAGCGTCTCGAGCGACGGCTCGACCGTGGGGCTGTGGGGGGTTGAGGTCACGAGTTCCTCCGGAGGCGGGCCGGCCAGCGCAACCGCATCATCGCATCCAGACCCGACGCCCCGATATATCGCATGCCTAGCGCGAGGAGCGGGTCGATCCCCGCGACCCGGTCTCCCAGGTGCTGGATGCGGGCTGCCCGCAGAAGGGGGTCGAAGAGGGCGGACCGCCAGGCCCGGTCGTACTCGGCGAGGGGAACGCCCTCCCGCACGTGACGAGCAGCGCTCGCGCCCGCGAGCCATCCCGAGAGCATCGCGGTCGGTATCCCGCCCCCGTTCGTCGCCATCACGAGGTTCGCGGCATCGCCCGCGAGGACCGCCCGGCCGAAAACGAGACGCTCGGGCGGGGCGCCGACGGGCACCCACCAGTGGGTCCGTTCGCGCGCGGGCCCGAGGCCCTGTTCCCGGAGGAATCGGTCGAGCAACCGGTCGAGCGAGGTCCCCCGAGGGACCGATCGGACCCCCAGGCCGACGTTCGCGTCGTGCGCCCGAGGGAACCTCCAGGAGTATCCGTGGGGCGCCGCGTGACCGAAGTAGAGGTCGATCCCGTCGGAGAGCGGTCCGTCCACCGTCGCGGTGATCATGCGGAACATCGTTCGGGCGGGAAGGAAGCCGACCGAACGCCCGACGGTCGAGATCGGCCCGTCCGCCCCCACGATGACCTCTGCCCGGATCTCCGTCCCGTCGGCGCAGCGCACCGCGTCGTCGTGCACCCCGGTCACCCCGACGGGATAGCGGAGCTCCGCTCCAGCCCCTTCGGCGCGCACGGCGAGCGCCTTGTCGAACGCCCGGCGGGAGACCGTGCATCCTTCGAGCGGGAACCGGAAGCGGTGGCCGTAGGGGGAGACGCACGTCATCCACCGGGTCTCGCGGAGCACGGTGGTGGGGGGCACCTCGAACGCGGAGGCGATGAGCTCCGGCGCCGGAAAGAGGTCGAGGAGCTCGCGGGCCGAGGGCAGGAACTCCCCGCACTGCACCGGGTGGCCGAGCTCGGGACGATGGTCGAGGAGCACGGTCCGCGCCCCACCCTCGGCGGCCGCCCGCGCCGCGAGCGACCCCGCGGGGCCGGCGCCGACCACCGCGACGTCGAACCGATCCATGGGCTCACGCTCCGAGGTTCACGAAGTGCGTCGCCGCGGCCTGGATCGCCCCGAGGACCGGCTGCGGGTAGACCCCGACCGCCACGATCAGGACGACGGCCAGGAGGATCGCAGTCGCCCGTCCGTAGCCGAGACCGCCCGCCGGAAGGACCGGGGGCTCCGAGCCCCCCGCGACCGCTCCGGTCGGCGTGGCTCGCGCGGCCGGTTCCTCGAAGTACATCACGCGGAGGACCCGGGCGTAGTAGAAGACCGAGAGCGCACTGTTGAGGAGGCCGGCGACCGCGAGCCAGACGAAGTACCCTTGTGCCTGGACCGCAGCGCTGAACAGGACGAACTTCGACACGAAGCCGACCGTCAGCGGGACCCCGGCGAGCGAGAGCAGCATGAGGGCGAAAGCGACCCCGACGAAGGGCCGGCGGGTCCCGAGCCCCTTCCAGTCGTCGATGAGCGGGCCCACGCCCCACGCGGTGACGCCCGCGACGAGCAGGAAGGCACCGGTCTTCATGAACACGTGCGCGAAGATCTGGAGGGTCGCCCCGGCGAGCGCGGGCGCCGTCCCGACGGCGATCCCGATCAGCATGTAGCCGGCCTGGCTGATCGACGAGTAGGCGAGCATCCGCTTCATCTCCTTCTGGAGGAGCGCGAGGACGTTCCCGAGCGTCATCGTGCCGACCGCGAGGACGCTCAGCGTGATCTGGAGGACCGGTCCCAGGGCGACCGCGCCGCTCGTGAACGGCGAGCCGCCGGGCGCGGCCGCGCGAACGAAGAGGATGGGGGCCAGGAAGATCAAGAAGAACGCGAACAGTCCGACCTTCTTCGACCCACCGGCGAGGAACGCGGTCACGTCGGTCGGCGCCCCGTCGTAAGCGTCGACGGCCCAGGCATGGAACGGCACGAGCGTCGCTTTGAACGCGAGCCCTACGATGAGGAACCCGTACCCCAGAAGGACGAGGACGGGGAACCCCGCGGCGCCTCCGTCCCGCGCGATCGCGAGGAGGCTGGTCGTCTGGTAGGCGCCGTAGAGGAGCGACGCCCCGAAGAACGAGAGGGTCGTCGAGAGCGCGCCGATGATGTACATCTTCATCGCCGCCTCGAGCGAACGGCTGTCGTGCCGGGTGTAGGCGACCAGGAGGTACGTCGCGATGCTCGTCACCTCGATCGCGAGCAAGAGGAAGATCAGGTCGCTCGCGAGCGCGACCAAGAGCATCCCGAGCGCCGCGAGCTGGAGGAGCCCAAAGAAGATCGGCGCGCCCCGGTCGCGGCTCGGTCGGCTGAGCGAGGCGAGGCTCACGAGCAGGGTCGCGAGGAGAAAGATCGCCTGGAAGACCAGGCCGAGCGACGTGAATGCGTAGAGCGGCGTGCCGCTGGCGGCCGCGTCGAGCTGTCCCGCCGGGATCGTGCGGAGGAAGGTGAGCGGAGCAAAGCCGAGGTCGGCGACAACGAACAAGAGGGCGAGTGCCGTCGCGCCCACCGCCACGGCCCCGACCCGCTCCGTGGTGCGAACGCCGAGCACGTCGAATAGGAAGACGAGGAGCGTCCCCGCGAGGAGGAGGATCTCGGGCAGGAACGGCCCGGCGAAGCTGGAAAGGTCCATGGGCCTAGGTCCCCGGCCAGCCCCGGATGGGCGAGCTCACGATCACGTTCACGAGAAGACCGGGCAGGATGCCGAAGAGGATGGTGAAGAGGACGAGGATCCCCATTCCCGCGCCCTCGTACCACGGCACGTCGTGCGCCTCGCGCGGGATCCCCTTGGGGGGGCCAAAGAGGAGCCGTTGCATCATCCACAGGTAGAACGCCGCGGTGACGACCAGGATCCCGAGCGGGACGAAGACCCAGTAGTGGAGCCCGTTCCAGGTCGCGAGGAGCGCGGTGAACTCTGCCGGGAAGCTGATGAGCGCCGGCAGGCCGAGGGAGGCGAGCGAGCCGGCCATGATCATCGTCGAGAGCGCCGGCGTGGTCGGAGTGATGCCTCCGACCGACGGAATGTCGCGCGTTCCGAACGTGTGGTGGACGCTTCCCGACGTCATGAACAACAGACCGCTCACGATCCCGTGGGCGAACATGAGGAGCACCGCGGCGATGAGCCCGAGCGAGGAGTCGAGGGCGATCGCGAGCAGCACGATCCCCATGTGGTTGATCGACGAGTACGCGACGAGGCGCTTGAGGTCCCGCTGGGAGAGCGAGAGCACCGAGCCCCAGACGATCGAGAGGAACGCGATGAAGAAGAGGAGCGGCTGGGTGGTATGGAGGCCGCTCGGCAGGAGTTCGACCGCCCAGCGGATCAGCCCGTAGCCTCCGAGCTTGAGCAGGAGCCCCGCGAGCAGGACGGAGCCTCCGGTCGGTGCTTCGACGTGCGCGTCGGGGAGCCACGTGTGGAACGGGACGATCGGGAACTTCACGCCGAAGCCGAAGAAGAGCGCGAGGAACAGGAACGTCTGCGGGACGGCGGCGAGCGAGCGGGCGGAGGCGTAGACCGCGGCGAAGTCGAACGAGGTCGCGCCGGAATAGAAGACGAGCGCGAGCAGCCCGACCAGCATCACGATCGACGCGACGTGCGTGTAGACGAAGAACTTCAGCGCCGCGTAGCGGCGGTGGGGCCCCCCCCAATGCCCGATGAGGAAGAACATCGGGACGAGGACGGCCTCCCAGAAGAGGAAGAAGAGGAGGATGTCGAGCGCGACGAACACGCCGAAGGAGCCGAGGCAGGTCAGGAGGACCAGGCCGAAGTACGCCCCCGGCCGACGCGTCTCGCCCCAGGAGTAGACGACGGTCGCGATCTGGAGGATCGCAGTGAGCAGGACGAAGACGAGCGAGATCCCGTCGACCCCGACCGTATAGTTGATCTGTAACCAGGAGAGGTGGATCCAGGCGTACGATTCGCTCTCCGAAAAGCCGGGGACGAGCGATCCGTTGTACCCGGGCCAGCCGGAGTAATTGAGGAAGAGGAGCGCGACCTCGAGCAGGAACAGAATCGAGGTGGCCAGCGCCACCCAGCGGGCTCGTGCGCCGGCGAAGAACGTCCCGAGCGTCCCCACCAGTAGGGTCGCGAGGGTGAGCGAGAGGAGCGGCAGCATCGACGCTAGCCTCCTCCCGCCATCGAGACGAGGTACGGTGCGACCAGGAGCAGGAGGACGAACACCGCGATGAGCCCGGCCACGACGTACGCGGCGTAGTCGGAGACGAACCCCGACTGGATGCGCCGAAGGCGCTCACTGAGCGCGGCGAACATCCGCTCGAAGCCGTGGACGGTCCCGTCGATGACGAACTGGTCGACGAAGTCCGCGGCGCGGGCCACGGAGTAGACGCCTCGCGCACCGATCCAGTCGTATCCGACCTTGAAGTAGTAGCGGTTCAGGAGGAGTCGCCGGATGGGCTGGGCCACGCTGGTCTCGGAAAGTGCGTAGACCTTTCCGTTCCCCCAGAGGGTCCACGCGAGCCCGATCCCCGCGACCCCGAGGGCCACGCTCGCGCCCGAGAGGAGGAGGTCCGTCGGGCCGTAGACCGGTGGGATCCCCGCGGCCCCCGCGCCGCTCAGCAGGAGCGTCTGGAAGTTTGGCCAGAAGATGAGCAGCCCCGAGCCCACCGCGAGCGCGGAGAGGACGATCAAGGGTACCTGCATCACCCAGGAGCCCTCGTGGGCGGGAGCGAGGGTGGGATCGCGCGGGCCGTCGCCCGAAAAGGCGAGGAACCAGGCGCGGAAGATGTAGTACGCCGTCAGGAAGACGGCCGCGAAGGCGAGCAGGAAGAACGGCCAGTACGCGGGGTGGCTGCCGAGCTGGGAGTAGACCGCCGCGAGGATGTCGTCCTTGCTCCAGAAGCCGGCGAACGGCGGGATCCCGGAGAGGGCGAGCCCGCCAATGGCGAAGGCGGCCGCGGTCAGGCGCATCGGTTTGCGGAGCCCGCCCATCTTGAACAGGTCCTGGGTCCCGACGGCGTGGATGACCGAGCCGGCGGCGAGGAAGAGGAGCGCCTTGAAGAACGCATGCGTGAAGAGGTGGAAGAGGCCGACCATGGCGAAGCCCGCCCCGATCGCGAGCACCATGTACCCGAGCTGGCTGATCGTCGAGTAGGCGATCACGCGCTTGATGTCCGGGTGGACGACCGCCATCGTCGCTGCGAAGAACGTCGTGAATCCTCCGACCGCGACGATCAGGAGCTGGTCGGTCGCGGTGAACCCCAGAAACAGGCTCGTCACCGCCAGGAGGTAGACTCCCGCGGCGACCATCGTCGCGGCATGGATGAGCGCCGACACGGTGGTAGGGCCCTCCATCGCGTCCGGCAGCCACACATGCAGGGGGAACTGGGCGCTCTTCCCCGCGGCGCCGCCGAGGATCATGATCCCGGCCACCGTGAGGAGCGTCGAGTTGCCGCCCATCACGCCCGCGAGGAACGGTTGGTTCCCGTTCACGAAAACGAAGCCGTTCGCGGCCCAGCCGTTCGCCGGGCCGAGGACCGCGTAGTTGTAGAAATAAAGGAAGATCCCCAGCAGGAACATCACGTCGCCGACGCGCGTGACGAGGAATGCCTCCTTCGCCGCACTGGAGGCGCTCGGCTTCTCGTAATAGAACCCGATCAGGAAGTAGGAGCAGACCCCGACGAGCTCCCAGAAGACGAAGAACTCGAAGAGGTTGTTCGCGATGACGAGACCCGTCATCGCGGCCAAGAAGAGCGAGAGCTCGGCGTAGTAGCGCGCGAGCCCCCGGTCGTGGTGCATGTAGTCGATCGAGTAGAGCATCACGACGAAACCGACGACGGTCACGACGAGCAGCATCAGCGCCGAGATCGGGTCGACGAGCGTCCCGGCGACCAACTCGAAGCCGTGGGGGAAGACTCCCGGAGCGGCCGGCAATTGGAACCAGGTGTACTGGGCGTTCGTGTACTGGCCCGGGTTCAGCATCTCCCCCGCCGCGATGAGCGCCCCGACCACGAGCGCGGCCCCGGCGAATCCGACCGCGACCCAACCGCCGTACTCGAGCCGCTTCAGCCGCGGCCCAGCGAGGCCCACGACCGCGAACGAGAGCACCATGAAGAGCGGGACGAGGAACGCCCACCCGAACAGGTCGCCGAACGAAACCGTGGTGGTCCCCTCCTACAGCTTCAGCTCCGTGGCCTGCGCGACGTTGATCGTCCCCTTGAGACGGTTCAGGGCGAGGACGATGGCGAGCCCGACCGCGACCTCGGTCGCCGCGAATCCGACCAGGACCACCGCGATCGCTTGACCGGTGAGCCCGGCGGTGCCACCGGCGTACGCCGCGAAGTAGACGAAGTTGAGGATCGCGGCGTTCATCGCGATCTCGATCGCGATGAGGAGCAGGATGAAGTTCCGCCGGGTGAGGATCCCGAAAAGGCCGATCGCGAGGAGCGCGGCGGATAGGGTGACAAAACCGACGAGCGCGAGGTCGGTCATGGCTCCGCTACTCGCGGCCCTCCCGGACGAGGTAGATCGCGCCGCCCACGGCCCCGAGCATGATGAGCCCGAGGAGCAAGAGCCATGGGCCGTTCACGTTGAACAGGTTCTGGGAGAGGTCGGCGGGGGCGTAGGCGTGGATCGTTCCTCCCGATTGGGGGAATTCCCCGATCACCGAGATCACGAAGATGAACGTCACGACCGCGAGGGCCAGCGGCACGGCACCGATGCCCGTCGCCGCCTCGCGGGAGAAGATCCGCTTGCGCGTCACCATGATGCCGAAGAGCAGGAGGACGGTGACGGCGCCGGCGTAGACGCCGAGCTGGAGGACGCCGAGGAAGGGAGCGTCGAGCAGAAAGTAGATCGCCGAGAGGTCGACGAAGAACACCGCGATCCACAGGATCGTATGCACGAGCTCGCGCACGAGCAGCGAGAGGATCGCCGTGGCGACGGCGACGAGCGCCAGGGCGACGAACGCCAGTTCGGCGAGGGTCACTTGCGCGTCCCCCAGAACAGGCACTCCTTAGGACAGACACTGATGCAGGTACCGCAGCGCACGCAGTCGGAGTCGTTGATCACAGGCTCCTTCCAGATCCGCTTCGGGAGCTTCTCGCCCGGCTTGGCCTCGGGCTTCGGTACGTCGAGCATCGTGATGCACTCCGTGGGGCAGTCGCGCGCGCACGCGTTGCAGCCGATGCACAACGGCGGGTCGAGCAGGATCGCGTCCTCGTTCTCCGGCCGGGCGAGCCGGATCGGGTTCATGGGGAGCTTCGAACGGAAGACGTCGTAGAGCTTCTGAGGAGAGTAGACCATGTCGGAGCGCTTCGGGGTCGAGAGCTCGTAGCGCGTCGTCATCGTCAGGCAACCTTCCGGGCACGCGTCCGAGCAGAAGCCGCAGTAGCTGCACTTGCCGTAGTCGATCTCGGGACACTTCTTCGGGTGCTTCGGGTCGCCGCCCGGGACCGTCACCATCTCGATGCAGATGTCCGGACAGGAGAACGCGCAAAGGTTGCAGCTGATGCACGTCGCGATGTTGAGCGCGTGGACGCCCCGGTAGTTGTCCCAAACGTGCCCGACGCCGAACGGCTTGCCCGAAGCGACCTCGAGCCGGTCGCGGAACCTCGGGTCCTCGAGCCGCTCGTACGGATAGACGATCGTGGACGGCCGGAAGAGGCTCTTCGCAAACTGGCGAGCCGCCGTGGCCATCGGCCGCGCGACCCAGAGTACGGGGTTCTCGTTGCGCGGTTCCGGTTCGCTGACTTCCGCCATGGATCCTCCTCCTTCCCCTAGATCCCCGGCGAGGGGACGCAACCGAACACCGGCAGGCACTTCACCGTGACGAGCGCCGCGGCGAGGAAGACGCTCAGGAGCGAGAGCGGGATCATCCGGTTCCATCCGACCCGCAGGAGCTGGTCGGTCCGCACCCGGGGCAGCGACGCGCGGATCCAGATGAAGACCGCGAAGACGAGGTACGTCTTCAGCATGAACCAGAAGATCCCGGCGAGCGGGAACGAGGTCGCGACGCTCGGCACCCAGGTCGGCATCGTCCATCCCCCGAGGAAGAGGAGGACGACCAGGATGCTCCCGATGAGCGCGCGCAGATAGTCAGCGAGCATGAAGAAGGCGAACAGCATCCCCCCGTACTCCGTGTTCCAGCCCTCGACCAGCTCCGCCTCGGCCTCGGGGAGGTCGAACGGGATCCGTTCCATCTCGGCGAGCATTCCCGCGACGAAGACGAGGAGCGCGACGAAGAGCGGCCCCCAGAACCAGTAGTTCTGCTGCTCGTAGACGATCGTCGTGAGGTCGAAGCTGCCGGAAACGATCACGACCGCGACGACCGCGAGGAGGAGAGGCACTTCGTAGGCGATCATCTGGGCAGCGGAGCGCATTCCGCCCATGAGGGAGTACTTGTTGTTGCTCGACCAAGCGCTGACGAAGATGAACAGCGGAGCGAACGAGAAGATCGCGAGAGCGAGCAGGAGGCTGAGCGGAAGCGCCCCCGAGTTCCAGCCCGAGGAGATCGGGAGGACGCCGAACAGGATCATCGAGGTGACCATGTAGGCAGTCGGCCCGCTCACGAAACCGAGCGGGTCGGCCTCGCGCGGCCTGACGGTCGTCTTGCGGAACAGCTTGAAACCGTCCGCGAAGTTCTGGAGGAGGCCGGCGTAGCCGACATGCATCGCGCCGCGACGGTCCATGAACCGCCCGAGCAGCTTGCGCTCCCACCAGATGAGCATGATCGTGTTGAGCATGCTCGCGGCGAGCAGGAGCGCCGCGAAGACGAGCACGGCGAGCCCGGTGATCAGGTCGGCGTTCGTGATCCAGGCGTTCAGCGGCGCGGGGAGGACGGAACCGATCGCCGAGAGGACCGCGTCGACGAGGTCGAAGGAGACCGAGTAAAGGGTAAGGTTCGACATGGCCCCCCGCTATCGGTCGACCTCCCCGACGCAGACGTCGACGCTGCCCATGATCGGCGGGATGTCCGCGACGCGGTACCCGATAAGGTACTGACGGGCCGCGCTGACGTTCGCGAAGACGGGGGAACGGAACTTCACCCGGTACGGATGCTCGCCGCCCTCGTTCACGACGTACGCCTGGGCCTCGCCGTGCGGCTCCTCGATCGAGGAGAATCCGACCCCTTTCGGGTAGTGGCGCTTCAAGAGGTACCCCTCCCGCCCCACGGGCGCATACGGCGCTCCGAGCCAACGAGGGAGCTCGTGGGCGAGCACCGGCCCCGGGTGATGGTCGAGCCAGTCGAGTACCTGGCGGAGGATCCGGATCGACTGGCGCATCTCCTCCATGCGAACGAGGTACCGGCCCGTCACGTCCGCCGTGTCCGCCCGGGCGACCTCGAAGTCGAGCTGGTCGTAGACCGCGTAGGGTCGGTCCTTGCGGAGGTCGCGCCGGAGTCCGGCGCTCCGGAGCATCGGACCCGTCACCCCATGCCGGACGCAATCGTTCGCCTTCAGGACCCCTAGGTTGTCGCAGCGCTTGTGGAAGATGTCGGAGCCGAGGCAGAGCCGGTCGTACTCGTCAAAGCGCGGTCCCAGCCAATCGAGGACCTTGCGCGCCTGGTCGGTGAATCCCGGCGGAAGGTCGTTGCGGACGCCGCCGACCCGCATGTACTCATAGGTCATGCGCGCGCCGGTGTAGCTCTGGAACAGGTCGAGGATGAGGTCCCGGTCCCGCATGCCGTACAGGAACGGCGTCATGAGGCCGATATCCTGGACAAACGCCGCGTACCACATGAGGTGCGAGGCGATCCGCTGGAACTCTTCGCAGAGGACGCGGAGGTACTGAGCACGTTCGGGCGGCTGGATGTGGAGCGCCTGCTCCGAGGCGAGGATGTAGAGGTGTTCCCAGGAAAGCCCGGCGACGTAGCAGGTCCGGTCCATCAGCGTGATGACCTCGTTGTAGTGCCGGTCCTCGCTGATCTTCTCGATCCCCCGGTGAAGGTAGCCCATCTCCGGGTCAACGTCCAGGATGACCTCCCCGTCGATCCGCACGCGCAGGTTCCAGAGGCCGTGGGTCATGGGGTGCTGCGGCCCCATGTTGATCCACATCTCAGACATGGCGAGTCTTGACCTCCAGCTCTTCGGGCTCGTGGAGCTTGAACGACCGCAGGAGCGGGTGGAACGCGTAGCCGTCGGGCGTGAGCAGGTGACGCAGGTCCGGGTGGTGGTCGAACGAGATGTCGACGAGCTCCCAGGTCTCCCGTTCATGCCAGTCCGCGCTCGGCCATACGGGCGTCGCCGACTCGAGATGGGCGTCGTTCGCCGGCACCTCGGTCGAGAGCAGGACGTACTGCCGGGCGTCGTCCGACCAGGCGACGTAGAACACCTCGCGGTGGTCGACCCAGTCGATACCGCCGACCAGCGAGAGGTGGGCAAAGCCGAGGCCGTGGACCGCTCGGAAGACGTCGAGCGCCCCCTCCCGGCGGAACCGTAGACGACCGGCGAAGCCCACGAAAGGCTCGACCCCGACGAGCGTCGGGCCGAGGGCGGGGCCGAGGGCGCGCTCGAGATCCTCCGGTTGCACGTTGCCCTCCCACTCGAACCGCCGGCGCCCCGCGGTTCTACTCCTTGCGCTCGCGGATGAGCTGCTCGAGCCGGAGGATGCCGTCGAGCAACGCCTCCGGTCGCGGGGGGCAACCGGCGATGTAGACGTCGACCGGGACGAGCTTGTCGACCCCGGGTACGACCGAGTAGGCCGTCCGGAACGGGCCGCCGCCGGTCGCACAGTTCCCCATCGCGATCACCCACTTCGGCTCGGGCATCTGCTCGTAGAGCGTGATCAGTTTGTGGGCCACCTTCCACGTCACGGTCCCGTTCACGATCATGAGGTCGCACTGGCGCGGGGTGGAGCGCGGTACGATGCCGAACCGCTCGGCGTCCCAGCGGGCACCGAAGGCCGCCGCGAATTCGATCGCGCAGCACGCGAGGCCCCAGTGGAGCGGAAAAAGCGAGTTGCGTCCGGCCCAGTTGAAGACCGGGCGAATGAGCTTCGCCTGCCCTTTCTCGGCGATGAGGTCTCCCAGCGCCTCCTTGGCGGCCGGAATGAACTCGCGCGTTCGCAACGCCTCGATCTCGAGAAACGGCACTCCCGGCTGACCGGCCATGGGAAGTTCGCCACCGGGTCGTGCGCCGTCGGCCGCCGAGGGCAGCTTAGGGGACGGTGCGGGCGACGCACTGGCCGTCACACGACCCACCTCTTTTCGCCGCTGAGCGCGTAGTAGATCCCGGCGATCGCGAGTCCCGTGAACGCCGTCGCGATGAACACGGGGTACCAACCGGAGTTGACGCTGCGGAAGGTGAGCCCCCAAAGCGCGAGCACGAAGCCGAGGACGTCCACCGCCACGAACACGATCGCGAACGTGTAGTGCTGAGTCGGGAAGTCGATCTGCGCCTCCCCCTCGGCCTCTTCGCCGCACTCGTACGTGGTGAGCTGTAGGTAGGACTGGCGTCGCTTCGCGCCCAACATCCGGTTCGCGAGCAGGGAGCCGCCGCCGAACACAGCGGCGATCAGGGCGAACACGAGGAACGTCGTAACCCCCGCTTCCATGGTCGTTGCCTACCGCTCGCCCCCTCCAATGATTGCGACCTTCCCGCGTTATTTAACGTCAACCGGCAGAAGGCGCCAAGCAGCGCATTCGCGACGCCCGGCGTCCGGTGGAATCGAGTCCCGCGGTGTTAAAACGGACCCGCGGTTCTGCGGAGCCGATGCGTCCGGAGAGCTTCCGACGGCCCGTCACGCTGGAGGGGAAGTTCGTCCGTCTCGTGCCGCTCGACCCCACCCACCGGGACGGCCTGCGGGCCGCCGCGAGCGACCCCGAGGTGGGCCGTTACCTCCTTGACGGGCCGGGGGGGACGGTCGAAGAGATGGCGCGGCTGATCGAGCTCCTGCTCGGGCGTGAGCGGGACGGCACGGACCTTCCGTTCACGACGGTGCGGGTCTCCGACGCCCGTCCGGTCGGCATGACGCGCTATCTGAACATCGACCGGCCGAACCGCGCCGTGGAGGTCGGAGGGACCTGGCTCGACCACCACCTGTGGCGAACCCCCTTCAACACGGAAGCGAAGTACTTGCTCCTGCGCCACGCGTTCGAGACCGAGGGGGCCCACCGAGTCTATCTCAAGACCGACCTGCGGAACGAGCGGTCGCAGCGAGCGATCGAGCGGATCGGCGCGAAAAGGGAGGCGGTCCTGCGCGAGCACCTTCGCCTGGCGGACGGGTACTACCGGTCCTCGGTCTACTATAGCCTCCTCGAGGACGAGTGGCCGGCGGTGCGCCGGCGCCTCGAGGCGATGCTCGCCCGCCCCTGGACCCCCACGGGCTGAAGGGCAAGTCCATGCCCGGCAACGCCGCCGGCGTTATTCCGTCCGGGGATTCTGAGTCTCCCGTGCCTACGACGGGATTCCGCCATCCGGTCACGCTCCGGGGCCGATACGTCGAGCTCGTGCCGCTCGAGCGTACGCACGTTCCCGCGCTCGCGCGCGCCGGCCGGGACCCCGAGGTCTGGCGGTACCTCCGCATCGGTCCCGGCCGCGACGAACCCGAGATGTCCCGGCTCGTGGAGGAGATGCTGGAGCTGGAGGCCGCCGGATCGGTCCTGCCGTTCGCGGTCGTCACGCGGCCCGAGGCGCGGGTCGTCGGGATGTTCCGATTCCTCGATATCGACCGGGCGAATCGATGGGTCGAGGTCGGCACTTGGCTCGACCCGACCTCCTGGCGGACCCCGGTGAATTCGGAAGTGAAGTACCTCGGCCTCCGGCACGCCTTCGACGAGGAAGCGATGCATCGGGTTCAGCTTCGGACCGACCTCCGCAACGTCCGCTCGCAGACCGCGATCGAGCGGCTGGGGGCGTTCCGCGAAGGCGTTCACCGGGAGCACCTCCTCCTCGGGGACGGCGTCTTCCGCACCTCCGTGGTCTACTCCCTGCTCCGGTCGGAGTGGCCGACGGCCCGGCGCGCCCTCGAGTCGAGGCTCGCCCGACCCTGGCGCGGCCCGAAGAGCGACGGGGCCTCTACGGCGGTGGGAATCGAGGGGGCCTCTTCTCCCTGAAGGCGCGGATCCCTTCCGCGAGCTCCTTGCGACCGGCGGCCTCGACGGCGGCCCGTCGCTCGAGCATCATCTGGGATTCCGCGGTCCCGCCGAACGCCGCGTGCAGGAGTCGCTTCGTAGCGCCGTAGCTATAGGTCGGGCCCTCCGCGAGCTCCCGCGCCCGCGCGAGGGCTCGATCGGCCAGCTCCGCGGCAGGAACGACCTCGTGGAGGAGCCCGAGCTCCCGGCCCCGAGACGCGGTCAGTCGAGAGTTCGAAAAGAGGAGCTCCTGGGCGAGCCCGATCCCGAGGTAGTGGGGGAGGAAGTACGTGAGCCCGCCGTCCGGCACCGCGCCCAGGGTCGGGAACGCGGGCACGAGCATCGCCTCGTCGCAGGCGATCCGCCAGTCGGCGGCGAGGGCCAAGGAGAGGCCGCCACCGGCCGCGACGCCGGGAAGGGCCGCGACCACCGGCTTCGGCATGTCGAGGATCTCGCGGATGGCGCTCTCCATCTCCCCGGTGAGCGCGTGGAAGAGCTCGGGCAGCTCGCCGCGCGCCCGGTACTCGTCCATTACGGCCACGTCACCGCCCGCGCAGAAGGCGCTCCCCGCCCCGGTGAGGAGGACGGCGCGGACCGAGCGGTCGGTTGCCGTCCGCTGAAGCACCCGACGCAGCGTGAGCATCGAGGGGACGTCGAGCGCGTTCCGACGCTCGGGTCGATCGATCGTGACGATCTCGACGCTGCCTTTCCGCTCGGTCCGGACGGGCTCGGCCATCGACGGGACCATCGGCGCCGAAGGGTCTTAACGTTGGTCGCGGTCGGTCCCGCAGGGCCTCACTCGTCCGTCGGAGGACGCCGCCGGCGGGGGTCCATCGACGGGGCCGGCGTGGGAGAAGGACCGGCGGAGGTCGCGATCGACGCGGGCG
>DAIDCO010000042.1 GCA_027309555.1 bacterium | reverse complement strand
CCCCCGAGGAAGGTACGGTCGTCGATGTTTCGCCGGCGGCGGAGAGCCTCGTGCGCGAAGTGGCGGACCACCTCGTGCGGGGAGCGTTCGTCGTCTTCGACTACGGAATGGAGGAGACCGAGCTCCGGCGGGGCCACCCGCGCGGGACGCTGGCCGCCGTACGAGGTCACCGGCCCGTCGCCGACGCGACCGAGGCCCCCGGCGCGACCGACCTCTCCGTTTTCGTGAACTTCTCCCGGATCCGCGAGACGGCGCGTCGGGCGGGGCTCGAGGAGGTCGCCTACTGCTCCCAGACCGAAGCGCTCGCCGCCTGGGGCTTTGCCGCACGGCTCGAGGCGGAAGTGGGGCGGGCGCGATCTTCGGAGGAGGAGGTGCGGACCCGTCTCGCGGCGAAGAATCTCCTCTTCGGGTTCGAGCGGTTTCGGCTCCTCGAGCTCGGGCCTCCCGCGACGGCGCGGGCCCTGCGCGGCCTCACGTAGTCGGAGGTACGGGGGAGGTCGCGACCGGTTCGGCGACCTTCGCATTGACGAGGAGCTTCGCGACCTCGGCCGGCAGCGAAACAACGTCGTCCGCGCGCAGGTCGAGCGTCTCCGCGCCGACCTCGATCGGTCGACCGCCGGCCAGGACGCGAACGAACTCGAGCGGCGCCGGACCCCGGGCCGCCGGCGGCGGAGCGCTCACCGGTTTCGCGGGAGCGGAGGACGCGGGCGGCCCGAGGGGCAGCGCGCCCGCGGGGCGGGGCGGCGGGATCGAGACGGGGTTCGGCGGCCCGCCGGGCTCGAGGTACGGCGCGGCCGAGCGGCGGTGCGCGAGCAGCACCTCGAGGACCCGGTCGAACATCCCCCGTTCCTCGGGCAGGGCGTTCGGCAGGTCCCGCGCGCTTCCGACGCTGGCCTGGAACGCGACAGAGAGAAGCTTCTGTACTCGGCCCTCGACGATGTCCCGAGCGAGCTGGCTCGCCCGCTGGTACGTTTGGCGCGCGATCTCGCCTTTCCGTCCCGAGGGATTCTCCCGGAGGTCCACCTCGTACGTCCGTCGGACCTCCGCAAGGTAGGCCTGGGTCGCCGGGTAGAAATCGTGCGGAAGCTTCGCGAGTCCTCGCACGGCCGACTCGTTGCGACGCCATTCGAGCAGGAGGGTGAAGTGGTCCGGCATGCGTCCGTCGGGGGCCTACGGACGAACGAAGGAGTATAGGATGTCTGCGGTGTTCGGAGACTCGCTTGCCGGGCCGTTCCGACCCGGAGGGCGACGGAGCCCGGGTCGATGCGCGAGTCGCGGAACGGCGATCGGGCCCTCGAGGAGTTCCTCGACCTGTGGGGGAGGTTCAAGTCCGAAAGCGAGTCCTCCGGAGCGGTCGTGGTCGTCGAGGGAGAACGGGATCGTCGGGCGCTCCGCCGGCTCGGCCTGGAAGGACCGATCCTGCTCGTCCATCGCGGCGAGACGCTCGCCCAGACCGCGTACCGCCTGGTCGGACCGGGGCGCCGGGTGATCGTGCTCACCGACTGGGATGGAGAGGGAGGCCAGTTCGCTCGTCGTCTCAAGGAGCTCCTCGGCGCCGAGCGGGTGGAACTCGACCTCGAGTACCGTCGGCGATTTGCCCGCATCCTGCGGGGCGAACTGGTGCACGTCGAGGGGCTGTACAACTGGGCGCGCCGGCTGTCCGAGCGGCAGGGGATGGCGCTCGAGCAACGCCTCGCGGCGACCGCCGACGGGACGGGCCCCGCTACGGGATGACCTTGGTCTGGACGCGCCGCGTCGCGCGGCGGTTCCGCGCGCGGGACGGCCGGAAGCGCTCCGAGCCCTTGCCACTCGCCCGCAGGCCCCGCCCCATGACGCCGGCGCTCGTCAGTCCCCGGTACACCCGGCGCGTCTGGGCGGGGGCTCCAATCCAGGCGATCTTCGGGTCGGCCCGGACCTCGGGGTGGCTCGGATCGACCAAGATGACCTCGAAGAACTTCTGCTTGCCGTCCTCGCCGAGCCAGTAGGAGTTCAGTACCTCGAGGTTCGGATAGTGCTTCTGCGCGCGCTCCTCCGCGATGCGCCGCAGGCTCTTCGCGATGGTCATCCGGAGGATCCCCTTGTGCTTCGGTCGCCGACCGGCGATGATCGCCCGCTTGCGCTGACCGCCCCGGCGGACGCGAACGCGAACGACCACGAATCCGCCCTTGGCCCGGTAGCCGACGGCCCGGGCCCGGTCGAGCCGCGTCGGGTGCTCGAGGCGGGTGACCGTGTGCTCCCGTCGCCAGTTCAGCAACCGCTCGTGGCGAAGCGCCGCCCCTTCGTCGCCGAGGGTCTGGCGGAAGGAACGGGCCATGTACCGGTAAACGGAAGTCGACATGGAAAGCGGGGCGGGGGACCCTCGACCCGATTATAAAGCTACCGGAACTGTCCTCCGAAGGGCGGCGGGCGATGGCGGAGTCGACGCAAGGGGGCCGGGTCGCGCTCGAGTTTCGGCGCCTCGACACGCCCGAGGAGTTTCGCGCCGCCGAGGAGGTCCAGCGCCTCGCCTGGGGGCTCACGACCGACGCGCCCGTGCCCGCGCCGCTGCTCCGGGCGATCCAGGACAATGGTGGGCTCATCCTGGGGGCCTTCGCTCCCGAGGCCCTCGTGGGCTTCACCCTCGGCTTCCTCGGCCGCGACGCGACGAAGATCTACCACTACTCGCACATGACCGGCGTACGGCCGGCCGCGCAGAACCGACAGGTCGGCTTCGCGCTCAAGTCGCTCCAACGGCTCGAGGTGCTCCGGTCGGGCCTCGACGAAATCCGCTGGACGTTCGACCCACTGCAGGCAAAGAACGCGTTCTTCAACGTGCGCCGGCTGGGGGGGCAACCCGACCGCTACTACCCTCGCTACTACGGGCCGATGGGGGACCGACTGAACGAGGGCCTCGATACCGACCGCCTGCGGCTCGTCTGGTCCCTGCGGCATCCGCGCGTGGAGGCGCGGCTCCGCGGAGGACACCCCGAGGCCGCCCAGGACGAGAGCCGATGGCGGGAGTCTCAGGCGTTGGTCGAGACCGCGATCGGGTCCTCCGGCCTCCGCCGGCCGGTGACCGTCCACCGGCCCGACCAACCCCGGGCCCAAATCGAGATCCCGGTCGACCTCGAAAGCGTCCGGACCCGGGACGGCGGCAGCACCCGCCGCTGGCGCGAGACCACGCGCGAGGCGTTCACCTCAGCGTTCGCGGCGGGCTACCGGGTCGACGACTTCGCCCGCCCGACGATCGCGGACGAGCCTCGGTGCGGATACCTCCTCGTACGTACGGAGGACGCAGATGCGGCTTAGGACGGCCCGGCTCGACGAGCTCGAGCTCGACCTCGTGGAGCCGTTCGAGACGAGCTTCGGGGTCGAACGGCGACGACGGTTCCTCCTCGTTCGGCTCGAGACGACGGACGGGCTCGTCGGCCTCGGCGAATGCGTGGCGTCCGAGGAGCCGCTCTACTCGAGCGAGACCGTCGCGACCGCGCGGGAGATGCTCGCGAGCCGGTTCCTGCCCGAGCTGTTCCGCGCGCGCTCGCTCGACCCCGCCGCGTTCCGGGGCGCGGTCGAGCGATACCGCGGCCACCGCATGGCGAAGTCGGCGATCGAGACCGCGCTCATCGATCTCGCCGCGCAGGCCCGGGGAGTCTCCGTGGCAACCTACCTCGGCGGGCGCCGACGCCGGGTCGAGGTCGGCGTGAGCGTCGGGATCCAGCCCTCCGTGCCCCGCCTCGTCCGGCGAGTGGGCGACTATCTCGAGGAAGGGTACCGCCGCATCAAGCTCAAGGTCCGACCCGGCTGGGACGAGCGGCCCGTCCGTGCGGTGCGGGCCGCCTACCCCGACATCGAGATCTGGGTCGATGCGAACCAGGCGTACTCACCCGGGGCGACCGACCGGATCCGTCGCTGGGCCGCGCGATACGGCGTCGCCCAGGTGGAGCAGCCGTTCGCCGAGCGAGCGATACGGGCGCACGCCGAGCTGGCCCGCGGTGCGCCGTTCCGCATCTGCCTCGACGAGTCGATCGTGGACGCCACCTCCCTCGAAGACGCTCTGGCGGCCGGTGCGGTCACGAGCTTGAACGTCAAGACCGGTCGGGTCGGTGGCCCCCTCGTCGGCCGCGCGCTCGCGGAGCGCGCTCGGCGGGCTCGCGTCCCCGCTTGGATCGGAGGAATGCTCGAGAGCGGCATCGGTCGCGCGCACAACGTCCACCTCGCCTCGCTCGCTCCGTTCACCCTTCCGGCGGACCTTTCGGCGAGCGACCGGTACTACCGTGAGGACCTCGTCGACCCTCCCTTCGTCCTCGGACCGGGCTCGACGCTCGAGGTACCCCGCGGTCCCGGACTCGGGGTCGAACTCTCCGAGCGGCGGCGCCGCCGCGCGCTGCGGGCCAGTCGAACGTTCCGTCGGTGAGCGGGGGTGGTGCCCGTATCGGGCCGTCAGGTCGGATCCGGAGCCCGGGGCCGTTCCGCCGAAGCCCAGGGAAGGTGGGACTCCGTCGGTCGAACGACCTTCGCCGTCGCGTGGCTCTCGGAATGGACCACTCGCTCGAGATGGGTCTGCATCTCGCGAACGAGCCGGTCCATGCGCGAGCGGTCCGCACCGGCCACCTCGGTCGGCGCGGTCCAGACGAGGGCGGCGCCGCCGCTCGTCGGGTACAGGCGGAACTCGAGCGCGTTCGCGCTCGGAGGGACGGCGGGGTTCATCCGCTCGAGCCGGCCGACCAGCCGGCTCTCCAACGGCTCCGTCGACTCGCTTCGCTCGACCGTGTAGCCGATCGAGCCGAGGTAGTCGGCGAGATAGCCCGCGAAGCGCTCCCGTCCGATCCCTCGCACCCTCAGCCAGTCCCCATTACTTTCGCCCATGCGTTCCCCGGTCCATCATCGTGCGCTCGAGGCTCTTGAAGAGCCCCAGCATCATCCGGTACTCCGCCTCGGTGGGCGTCGCCCGGCCGAGGACGCGACGGAACAGGAGGATTAAACCCCGTCGTTTGTGCGCTGGGTAGCCGATGCGCTCGAGGAGCTCCGCGAGCCGCTCGAGGAACAGCTCCTTCTCGCGACCATTGAGCTCGAGGATCTCGGGGGCCGGCGTCGACTCTGGGTCGGCCGGCCCCCGGGCCCGGAGGACGGCGTAGAGGACGACCCCGGCGGCGTGGGAGAGATTGAGGGTCGGAAACTCGCGGCGGGCGGGGATGTGAACGAGGAGGTCGCAGCGCGCGAGCTCGCGGCGAGAAAGTCCGTTGTCCTCGGGGCCAAAGACGAGGGCGACCCGTCCCTCGACGGTCCGGAGGATCTCCCCCAGACGTTCGGGACTCACCGATCGCCGCAGGTAGGCGGTCGAGCGGCCCGTCGAGAGGTCGGTCGTCCCGACGACGAGGTCGGCTTCCGCGGTCGCCCGCTCGAAGCTCGGCGCCCGAACCGCCGCCTTGAGGAGCGCGAGGCCCCCCATCGAACGCCGACGCGCCACGGCGCCCACCGCGCCCCGCGGTGCGACCAGCACGAGTCGCTCGGCTCCAAAGTTCCGGGCGAGGCGAGCGACGGCGCCGATATTCCCGTCCTCTTTCGGGCGTACGAGGACCACGTCGACCCGGACGCTCACCCGCCGGTCCCCTCCGCGAAGAGGCGGTGGACCATCCAGTCCGGATCGAATACCGCAAAGTCCCCATACCCCTGGCCCACGCCGACGAAGAGGATCGGCTTCTTCGTGACGTACGTCGCGCTGAGCGCGGCGCCGCCCTTGACGTCCGCGTCGAGCTTCGTGAGAATGAGACCGTCGATACCGATCGCCGTGTCGAACAGCTTCGCCTGTTCGAGGACGTCGTTGCCGCTGAGCGCGTCGCCCACGAAGAGGGTGAGCGCCGGAGCGACCACACGGCGGATCTTCTTGGCTTCCTCGATCAGGTTCTCGTTCGTGTGCTGGCGGCCCGCCGTATCGATCAGCACCACGTCGACCTTCTTCGCTTTCGCGTGAGCGACCGCGTCGAAGGCCACGGCCGCCGGGTCACTTCCCTCCTGCTGGCGGACGACTCGGACCCCGAGCCGCTCTCCGTGGACGAGGAGCTGCTCGATCGCGCCGGCACGGAACGTGTCGCCCGCCGCGATCACGCACGAGAGGCCCTCGCGGCGAAGCCAACCGGCGAGCTTGGCGATGCTCGTCGTCTTTCCGGTCCCGTTCACGCCCACGAACAGGATGACGTAGGGCCGGCTCGCGTGGGCCCGGATCGCCTCCGCGAGGTGGATCGGAGGACGCGCGAGTATCGCCCGAACCGAGCGCTCGAGGCTCGTTCGGATCGCCTCTTCGGCGTCGACGCCGAAGCGGAGCTTCCGTCCCGCCAGCTCGCGCCGCAGGTCCCGCCGCAGCCGCCCTATGACCGGCACGGCCACGTCCGATTGGAGGAGCGCGATCTCGAGATCGTCGAGGACCTCGTCGACCGTGCCCTCGGTGAGGCGACGGCCCAGCATGCCGTCCGTGAATAGCGAGGCATCGGACTCTCGCGAAGCCGGCGTCGACGGAACCGCTCTCGGGCGGACCTCGACCGCCCGGGGGACGCTCGCCGGGAGGTTGGCCGTGGAGGGAGCTTCGGGCTGCTGGGATTCGGAAGGGGGTACCGGCTCGGGCTTCGCCGCCTCGCGGCGCCGCAGCCGTGCCTTAACTGCCGCCCACATCGGAGCCCGCCGCGCTCGACCGGGCGACCGCGTCCAGGCGCCGAGAGAGGATCTGGATCCGGTCGTCCAGCGCGGACATCTGCCCCTCGAGGTCGTGGACGGCCCGGTCGATCTCGCCGAGTCGCTGGTGGAGCAGCTCGACCGCCTTCGGTCGTTCCATCTCCACGACGACCCCCGAACCGACGCCCATCAGCACGGGGCCCGAGCGGTCGAGGCTTCCCCGTACGAACGCCTCGGCTCCGAGGGGCAGCAAGAGCTCCGAGCCGGGGTCGGCCCGCTCCACGCCCTCGAGGCTCTCGCGGGCGCGGAGGTGCTCCTGGCGGGATGCCGACAGCAACTGGTGCTGTTGGAGCGCTGAGTTCAGCTGTCCACGGTAGGCGTCCAGTCGAATCAGGTCCTCCTGAACCTGTTCCTCCGTGACCGGGGTCCTGGAGCCGTCGGTAGCGTTCTGGTTCATGGTCCCGGAACGGACGGAGGACCCTCTCTTAAAGCCTAGCCGGAGACCCCGGCGGCCCGATCCCGCCGGGGGGGCGTCGCCGCAACGCCATCCAGGACGGGCGCCTTCCGGCCGATCGGACCGCGGTAGCGGCGAGGCCCCCGAGCTGCCGTGGCTCCGTGAGCAGAGCGTCCGCTCGAAACGGCGGGAGCGTCCTACGGGTGGAACCGGGCATCGGCGGACTGCGGGTAGAAGGGTAATCAAACGTTAAGAGACCCCCACTCCTGGGAAGCCCATGGTTGGGCTGCCCCGCCCACGATGGCCCCGGCCCCTCCTCGCGGTGCTGGTGGTCGGCCTGATGGCGGCCGTGGTCGCCGTCCCGCTCGTTTCGGTGGGCGAGGGAAGTACTACTCTCCGCTCCACGCCCCTCGGGTCCGGTGGTCCTGTCGGAAACCCCCTATCCTCGACCCCGCGGTTCCCGTACTCCCCTCCCACGCAGGGGCCGGCGGCGCCCCGGTCCGCGCATGGATTCCCGCCCGTTCCGAGCGCAGCGGGTCCCGTGGTGAGAGTCGGGCCCGAAGTTCCGGTCAGCTGGTCGCTGCCGGGAAGCAACGCGGAAGTCGAGGAGGCGGTGGACCCGGTCACCCACTACCTGTACGTCGAATGGATCGCCCAGGGCGGGATCGGCTTCAGCCGTTCCACCAACGGGGGCGCCTCGTTCGGACCGGCGACCTTGCTTCCCGGGAGCCTCGACTACTTTGACCCCACCAGCGGGAACTACTCCTCGAGTTGGGACCCCGCGCTGGTCACGACCTCGAGTGGCACGATCTACGCGGCGTTCATGCATTCGAACTGGACGAACCTCCCGGGTGGCGCCCCCGTGGTGGACGCCTCGTTCGACCATGGGGCAAGCTTCCCGACTTCCTCCGTCGTCAATCAGACCAGCCCGTCCTCGTTCAGTGACCGGGACTTCATCGCAGTGGGCCCGAGCGGCGACATCTACGTCACCTGGGACTACGCCCCCGTCGCGAGCGAGATCGGGTTCCTCTGCTCACCGACCGGAAGTTGCGGCTACAGCGCCGGTGACCTCAATGTGGTCTTCGAGCGCTCCTCCGACGGGGGAGCGCATTGGAGCTCCATGGTGCCGATCAGCCCCGGATTCCCGCTCGGCGGCGCCGACTCGGCCCCCCTCGTCGTGCAGCCGAACGGTCGTATCGATGTCCTCTACCAAGGGTACTCCACCAACGCGACCACGTTCGCCCTGACCGACGGACATGAGTACTTCACCGCCTCGACCGACGGCGGACAACACTGGAGCCCCCCGATCTTAGTGGGACTCGCGAAGTACGCGATGAACGACGGGGAGTGGTGGATCGACGGGGACCTAGCCCTCGGTTCCGGCGGCACCCTCTACGCGACCTACGATAGCCAGCTCCCCGGAGGCGACATCGGCTGGCTCCTCTACTCCACCGATGGAGGGTCCCACTGGTCGGCCCCCATCCGGGTCGCTTCGGCGCCGAGCACGGCCCACATCGTGCAGGTCGCTGCGGGGCCCTACGGCACGGCCGACATCGGGTGGCTCGCCAACAATTCGGCGCAGGCCGGTTGGAGCGCGTACCTCTCTGTCTTCCGGCTCTCGACTCACTCGCTCAGCTCCGCGACCCGCGTTTCGTCCTACGTCGGTCTCGGTCCGGTCTGGCCGGGCGACACGATCGGTCTCGTCAGCTTCGGTGCAGGGTCCGTCGCGATGAGCTGGGGCGTGGGGCTCGACGCTGCGGGTGAACCGACCGACAACATCATGCACGTCGTTCTTCACATCTCCAACGACCCGGATCCCGCCGCCGCGGGGCCGGCGCCCGAGATTCCCGTGAGCTGGTCGCTCGCACCGTACTTCAACGCCGAGGTTATCGAGGCCGTGGATCCGGTGACCCACGCCCTTTACGCCGCCTGGATCGCTGAGGACGGGATCGGGTTCGCGCGCTCGACCGACGGTGGAGCGTCGTTCGGTCCGGCCCGAATCGTGCCGGGCAGCGCGACGTTCTTTAACTTCTCGTCCGGGAGCTACCAGCAGAGCTGGGACCCCTCCCTTGCCACGAGCCCCGGCGGCGCGCTCTATGTGGGGTTCATGTATTCGCTCAACGGGAGCTCGGAGGGTACCCCGGTCGTCGCCGTCTCCTACGACCACGGCACGACCTTCTCCCGTTCCGTGTCGGTGATGGCGTCACCGCCGACCAATTCGTTCAGTGACCGCGACTACCTCACCGTCGGCGCGCGCGGCGCCCTCTACGTCACGTGGGACTTCGCACCCAACGAGAGCGAGATCCAGTTCATCTGCTCCCCGACCGGAAGCTGCGCCTACTCGAACGGGGATTTCAACATCGTGATCGCGCGCTCCGTGGACCAGGGGCGCAGCTGGAGTGCGATGACGCCGGTCACCCCTGGATACCCCTATGGCGGGGGATTCTCCGGACCGATCGTGGCGGGGTCCGACGGGTCGCTCTACATTCTCTACTGGGGGCATGCCCTCGTGGACCCCACCACGTTCGCGCTGGGCCCAGGGCAGGAGTACTTTGTACGCTCCTCCGACAATGGACGTACCTGGAGCCTTCCGATCCTCCTCAGCGGACCGTACACCGTAGCGTTGCCGACCTGGTGGATCGATGGCGACATCGCGATCGCCACCGACGGCACCCTCTACGTCACGTTCGACGGCCAGACGCCGACCTCGGACATCGGGTTCCTCCGATACTCGACCGACGGGGGCCGGAGCTGGTCGCCCCTCATCCGAGTGACGCCGGACCACGACGCGGCCGCCCATATCGTGCAGGTCGTCCCCGGTCCGTCGGGAGTGGCGTACATCGGATGGATCACCAACCGCTCGACCGCGGGATGGAGCGGGTACCTTTCCGCCTTCCACCTCCATAGTCACCGACTCTCCGCTCCGATCGAAGTCTCGACGTACTACGGGCTCGCGAACGTCTGGCCGGGAGACACGATCGGGCTTGCCTACCTCGGGGACGGGAGAGTATCGATGGCCTGGGGAATGGGACTCGTCGCCGCGGGCCAGTTCTCGGATACGATCTTCAACCAGGTGGTGTAGGCGCGGGCGCGACGACCGCCGGCCGCCGCGGCCGAGCGGCGGCCGCGAAGAACCGGGCCGGCTCGACCCCTAGGGCGACGCTTCGGTGACCGAATCGATGCGGATCTGAGATCGCTTCACGTGGTGGCAGCCCCCGATCTCGGAAAGCGCCCACTCGCGGGCCACCTCGCCGGATTCCGCCGCGTGGGTCTTCGTGAACGTCTGCCAGTAGCCCCGGCGCGCGTTGAACGTACCCCGGACGGTCCACTTCGCCATGATGTGGTCTCGACCGCCGTCCACTCTAGTGGGCTTTAAAGCCTATGGGGCGCCACGCCGACGGTCGGAACGGATCGACGTTAGGCGGGACCGCGCGTACGGCCGTCCCCACCCGCCTGGCTCTCCTCGAACCGAGCGCGTTCCCGACGCCACCGCATCTCGCGCTCCCGCAATCCGAGGTCGGAAGCCTCGCGGGAGAGCGGGGGCGACGATGTGGACCGAGGAGCCGGAGGAGGCGATGCTGCGTCGACGGTCGGAATCGGAGGCGCCTCGTCCGCGGGCTCCCCGTCGAGGCGGCGTTGGCTCACGCTGCGAGCGCCGTCACGCTCCGCCATCGCTCGTCCACCTCCGAATCGGTGAGCCCGACCGTGGGGGAGAAGACCACTCGCTCGCCCCATCGCTCCCGAGCCGACGGGAACCCCGCGACGTCGATCGGAAGAACGATCCCGTCGGCGTGGGCTATGTCGGCGATCTCGGCGACGGTGCTCGTCCACGCCGCGGGGTCGGCGACCGCAGCCGTCACTCGGATCGACGGGTCGAATCGCGCGAGGACCTCCCGGGCGTACGGCTCGCCGGAGGGCACCACGACGAGGGCGACGTGGCAGCCCCGTTTCATCATGAGGTAGGCACCGAGGGCACCGCGGGGACCATCGACGAGCGCGACCAGCCGGCCCGCGACGCCGAGAGGGAGCCCCCCGGGACCCGACGCGCGGTCGAAGTAAAGGTACGTGCGGGGTCCGCGAACCTCGACGAACAGCTCGACGTCGGGGCGGTCGAGGTCGACCCGGAGCGCTCGATCCGCGAACCTCTCGAGCACATCGCCTCCGAGGTCCCGCGCCAGCTCCTGGCTCGTGAAGGCGTGCTGGCCCGTGCGGCGGGCCCGCACCGCGAAACGGCTCCCCGGTGCCAGCCGGGAGGCGACGAGATCCAGCAAGCGGTCCCGGATCGCCGCGCGATCCGTCGGGACCTCGTGGACCTCGCTCACCGAGGTGACGCCGAAGACCCGGCGCAGCACACGGAGCGCCGGCTCGGCGGCGTCGACCTCGGCGTAGAGGTGGCCACGGTCCGACCGCAATCGGCCCGCGATCCCCTCGTGCACGAACTGCTCGAGGATATTGTGCCGGAGCGAACGCTCGAACTCCCTTCGGACCGGGGGCGACTTGAGCGCTAGCTCACCGTACCGCACGAGGAAGAGCGTCGCCATGTGGAAGCGTTAAGATATCTCCGCCGCTCAAGAGCTTCTCGGGCGGGGTGCGTAGTGACGGCGAGCGCGAACCCCTCGTCCACGTCGTACGATCCTTGGGCGCCGCTGGTCGACGCCATCGTGGACGGGCTCGTGGCGGCCGGGACGGCCGAGGGCCTCGACCTGGCGAAGGAGACGGTCCGGGCCGCGCTGAACCTCGATGGGGGAGCCGAGGGCGACATCGCGTTCCCCGCGCACCGGGCCGCACAAGCTGCGGGCCGGAAGCCGGACGACCTCGCGACCGTCCTCGCCGCCCACTTTCCCGCATCCGAGGGGATCGCCTCGACCGCGGCGCTCGGCGCCTACGTCAACTTTCGCGCGGACTCGGCCCGATTGACCGAGTCGACCCTCTCGCTCGTCCTCGCTCGCGGGGCGAGCTATGGCGAAGGACCTCGGACGGCGGCGAGCGCCTGCGTCGAGCACACGAGCGCGAACCCGACCGGCCCCTTCCACATCGGTCGGGTCCGCAATGCGATCATCGGCGACACGCTCGCGCGGGCTCTGAGGGCATCGGGCGTTCCGGTGACCACCCAGTACTACATCGACGACATGGGCCGCCAGTCCGCCATGATCACCTGGATCTGGTCGAAGCCCCGCGCGGAGTGGCCCGAGGCGATCCGCCAGGCGGTCGACGGCGCGGAGACCCCCGGCGAGAAGGCCGACCGTCACCGGGGCCGGCCCTACCCCGCGGTGAGCGCCTACCTGAAGGAGCATCCCGAGGCCCGGGAGGAGGTCGCGGAGCTCGTGCAGTCGCTCGAGTCCGGCCATCCCCCCGAACGGCACCGGCAGCTGGCCGAGCAGATCCTCGACGGGATGCTTGCCTCGCTCGGTCGACTCGGGATCTCGTTCGACGAGCTCGTCTGGGAGTCCGACTTCGTCCGGAACGGCTCGGTCGACCGTGTCCTCGAGCGGCTCGGCGCTTCGCCGCATGCGATCCGCGAAGAGAACGGAGCCCTCGCGATCGACACCTCGAGCTACGGCCTCCCCAAGGAGTCCACGCGGGTCGTCGTCCGCCGAGGGAACGGTACGAGCCTCTACGTCACCCGGGACATCGCCTACCACCTCGAGAAGTTCTCGCGCTTCGACCGGGTGACCGATGTTCTGGGCCAGGACCACCAACTGCACGCGCGCACCCTCGATGCGCTCCTCGCCGAGATCGGCGAAGCGCGACGACCGTCGTTCGTCATCTACCAGGACATCACAGTTCCTGAGGGGGGACGCATGTCCACCCGCGGGGGCTCGGCCGTCTGGCTCGACCATCTTCTCGAGGAGGCGGTCGCGCGAGCCCGTACGGAGGTCCTCGCCCGCCGGGAAGACCTCAACGAGGCCGAGGTCGAGCGGATCGCGGAAGCGGTCGCGACCGGGGCCGTGCGCTACCACATCGTACGGGTGGCTCCGGAGAAACCGGTGGTCTTCCGTTGGGAGGATGCCCTCTCCTTCGAGGGACGCAGTGGGCCGTTCGTCCAGTACTCCTATGCGCGCGCGTCGAGCATGCTGCGCAAAGGGGGGTTCGAGCGGCCGCCGTATCCGTTCGACGCGAAGCTCCTCGCGGGCACGGAGGAGGCGGCGCTCGTCCGCGTCCTGTCGCGCTTCCCCCGGGCGGTCGCCTACGCCGCCCGTACGGCGCACGTTCACGCGATCGCCGGCTACGCCCATGACCTGGCCGACCAGTTCAACCGGTTCTATCACGCGGTCCCGGTGCTGAAGAGCGGGACGGAACGCGAGAGCCGCGTCGCGATCGTGGCGGCCGCGCGACAGACGCTCGGGAACGCCCTCGACCTGCTCGGCGTCGCGCGGCTGGAGACGATGTGAACTGTTTGTTTCCCCGGCGTCGAACCCTGCGCGAGGCGTAGCTAGAACACGGTGGCCCCGGGCGGATCTCGCGGCAGGTCGACGACCGTGCCGCGGTCGGTCGCTTCGGCCCGTTCCCAGAGCACCTTCGCGAGGAGGACCTCCTCCCAAGCGGCCCCGGTGTTGATCACGATCCGATGGACGGATCGGTCGAGCACGCTTCCGTCCGCCACGCCGTCTCCGAGCGGCCGCAGCTTCTCGCGGCGGGTTCCGCCCTCGAACCAGGTGTCCGGTCCGCAGGCCTGGACCACCGAGTCGGTCCAGACCCGAGGGGCCGCTTCGAGAAGACGAGGGTCGAGCTCGGGACGCCGGTACGCGCCGATGCTGAGGAAGAGCGTAGGAGCCCGAACCGCCTCCGCGGCAACCACCCGCTCCTCGGCCGCGGTCGCGAGGAGGACGACCGAAGTCGTCGCAACCACCTCCTCGGCGCTCGCTCCGATCTCCACCTCGAGGCCCAGCGTGCGTTCCGACCAACTCCGGAACTCCTCCCGATGCGCCGCTGTTGGACTCCAGGCGAGTACGCGGACCGGCCGCTGGACCGCCGCGATGCAGGCGAGCGCATTCCGGGCCTGTGCGCCGGTCCCCAGTACCCCGATCTCGCGGGCGCCGGGGTCGGTCAGGTGGAGCGCGGCCGCCAGGGCCGCGCCGGTGCGAAGGTGGCCGACGAGTCGGCCGAGGAAGACGGCGCGCACGGCCATGTCCGGATGGCTGTAGAGCGTCACGACCTGTTCGCCGCGGTCACTTCCGTCGGCGCCGTGCAGGTACGACCGCAGCCCGAGCACGCCCTGCCGGGCGATGGCCGCCCCAAGGACGGCCACCGATACTCCGCGCGCGTCGTACCGGCTGCGAGGGAACGGGTCGATCTCGCCCCGGGCATCCGCCCGGTACCCCTCCTCCATGCAGGCCACGGCGCTCGGGATGTCTACGAGGTCGCGAAGGTCGGCGTCGCATAGAATCCTCGCCATAGGCGAGCGGGGCCAGCCTCGCCCGGCGCTTTACTCCGGCCCACGCACCCACTCCAACTCCCGGACCGCAGGGGGAGCGGGGACCGGGCGGCGCCCCGCGCAACGCCCAAATACCCGCAGCCGGGTCGCCCCGCGGGGTAGTCCACATGGGATCGGTGAAGGAGGACTTTGGGAAGTTCCTCAAGCGGGGCGACCTGATCACGATCGCGGTCGCGTTCATGATGGGTGCCGCGTTCAACGCGCTCGTAACGGCGCTCGTGGCGGATGTCTTTAACCCACTGATCGGCGTCGCCGGAAAGTTCGATTTCTCGACGTGGACCACCACGGTCAACGGGAGTACGTTCAGTCAGGGAGCGTTCCTCAATCAACTGATCACGTTCGTGATCATCACGCTCGTCGTCTTCTTCATCATCGCGCTGCCGTACCAGCGGTACATGGACCGGCAAGCGGCGAAGGCCCCGAAGGCCCCCGTCACCACCCGGGAGTGCCCGGAGTGCCTCACGCAGATCCCGCTCGCCGCGAAGCGGTGCTCGGCCTGCGCGTCGCCGGTGCCCCCCCTCGCCGCCGGGGGCGCGCTCGCGTAACCGCGCGGGAATCCCGGACGGGGTCGACGACGCCGGCCCGCCGGAAACCGCGGAGACGCAGGCGACACGACGCGCATTTCCCGCACGGGCTCCTCCCCCCCTCGTAGCAGCTCCAGGTGAGCGCCCAAGGCACGCCGAGCCGCTCGCCCAGACGGACGATCTCCGCCTTGGACCGACGGAGGAGCGGGGCGAGGATGCGAACCTTCCGGCCTTCCTCCACGCCCGCGCGGGTCGCAAGTCCCGCGAGCCGCTCGAACGCCCGAAGGTACTCGGGCCGGCAGTCCGGGTAGCCCGAGTAATCGACGGCATTCGCCCCGAGGTAGATCGCCCCCAGGTCGTGGCTCTCCGCGTACCCTAGCGCGATGGCGAGCAGGATGGTGTTCCGGGCCGGCACGTACGTCGACGGGATGCGGCCGCCGGGGGGCGCCCGGTGGGGAACCGCGCGCTGGGACCGGGTGAGCGCGGACGGGAGGAGCGGGCCGAGCGGAAGCTCGAGGACGACATGTTCGGGCACTCGGTATCGTCGAGCGAGGGCGCGGGCCGAGGCGACCTCCTTCGCGTGTCGCTGGCCGTAGAGCACCGTAAGGGCATGCACCGGAGCCCGGTCCCGGGTCGCGAGGGCGAGGCACGTGGCGGAGTCCATGCCACCCGAGAGCAGCACGACGCTCCCGCGCGACGGCGCCCGCCGGGTCACAGCGGACCCCCGAGGGTCGCGTAGAGCGCCGTCGCGAGCCCCACCGCGCCGAGCATGGCGAGGAAATTGGTGCTCCCCTTGGTGAGATAGCCACGGTTCTCGAGCGTTTCGCCGAGGACCGAATCGACCTGGCAGGCAAGGAAGCCGGCCACCACCGCGGCGATGAGAAAGAATCCTCGATGGTCCGGGGTCTCGCCGAAGAGCTCCAGCAGTCCCAGCCCCACGACGCCCGTCGTCGCGGCCCCCGCGAACGCGAACGCTTCCCCGAGGCCCGAGACCCCACCGTTCGTTCCGGGGGGCACCGGCCGCGAGGTCAGGATGCTCCGGGCGTGACCGGCAAGTACCCCGAACTCGCTCGCGAACGTGTCGGAAGCTCCGAACGCGAGCGCGGCCGTGAACAGCACCGCGGCCAGCGAGGGCGGGAGGAGCGGCGGGTTCCATCCTCCCGCGACGGCGAGGCCCGTGGGAATGAGGATGTGCGCGAGCACGTTCGATACTCCACGCTCACCCGACGTGCCCTCCTGCAGCTTCTGCCGCCGCTTCTCCTCGAATCGAAACCGCGTGGCGAGGACGCTCGCCACGACGAAGAGGATCAGGAGCGCGAGGTATGGGAACCCGAGGAAGACCACGATGATCGCGCCGAACAGCGTGGCGACCGCCCCGGCCGCGGGCGTCAACGCCTTCGCCATGACCGCGCCGGCCGCCAGAAGGACCGTGGCCGCAATGCCGATCAGGGCGGGGACCAGAGCGAGCACGGAGCCCCTCGCGGCCCGACGGGCTCGGGGACTTAACGACTTCGTGCCTTCGAAGGAGGCCGGGATTCAGCCGCCGGCGAGCACGCGCAGGACCGCCACGTCGAACCGGTCGGCTTCGATGTCCGCGACGAGCCCTCGCTCCCGCAATTCGGCCCGCGACGGGAGCGATCCAGCGTACGGTGCGACGTGCGCGGTCAACAGGCCGAGGGCGCGTCCCGCTTCGATGTCCAGCGACCGGTCGCCGATGACCGCGCTCGTCGCGAAGTCGATGCTCCACTCGGCGCGTGCCTCCTCGAAGAGCCCGGTGCCGGGCTTCCGGCACCCGCACGCCGTCTCCGGTGCGTGCGGACAGTAGTAGAAGGCGTCGACCTCCGTGTGGAACGGGCGCAGTAGGAGGTTGAGGCGGGCGTGGATCCGCTCCACGTCCTCGCGGGAGTAGAACCCCCGTTCCACGCCGGACTGGTTCGTCACGCAGACGACCAGGTAGCCGTGCTGATGGGCGAGGGCCAGCGCCGCGCCGACTCCTCGGCAGAGCTCGAGCCGCTCGGCGTCCTGCAAGTAGTGAAGGTCGGGATTCAGCGTCCCGTCGCGATCGACGAAGAGGGCACGTCGGAGGGAGGAGGGAGCCGGGAGCGGCGCGTCCGAGGAGGGCACGGCCGGCCGAGACCGCGGCGGAGGCATAAGCGTTGATACGGCGGCGATGTTCCGGCGGACCCGGAGGACCTTGGAGCCGGACGCGTGGGAGCGGGCCTTCGGAGGGCTCGACGCCGCCATCGACGCCGTGCTCGGTCCCTGGCGATCGGATTCCGAGCCTCTCGGTCTCCTGTTCTCGGGAGGCCTCGATTCGTCGATTCTCGCCTGGGAGCTCCGCGAGCGGCCGGGACTCCGCCTCGTCACCGTCGGGACCCGGGGGAGCCCGGATCTCCGGTCAGGGGAGGACGCGGCCCAACTACTGGGGCTAGGGTGGACGGGGGCGGTCGTGGGG